>JANPIG010000740.1:0-2456 GCA_031424875.1 Cytophagales bacterium | reverse complement strand
ACATCTGGGGCCTTTTTGTAAAATTTAGGAGCTACCTTTTCAAAGAAATCTTTGTAAGTAATTTCTCCTGCACTAAGGATAAATTTCTCGCCTGAGATTTCATGAATAGTTAATTTAAAAATACATTCTGCTACGTCCAGTACGTCCACATAATTGAGGTTGCCTATGGGGTAAAATTTATGTTCATCAAAAACATACTTCAATAATTGCGTACTACTTTTATTCCAATCAGCTTCTCCCAATATCAACGAAGGATTTACTACTACGCAATTCAAGCCCTCAGCTTCTCCACGCCAAACTTCAACTTCAGCTAAATATTTACTTTGAGCATAATTAGAATTTAATGGACTTTCTTCCCAAGTAGCTTTCTCATCTATAGAAATAACATTTTCAGACTTATTTTCGTTCGGAATACTTCGCCCCAAAGCTGCCACAGAACTGACAAAACAGAGTTTTTTAATATTATTTTCCAAACAAAGATTGACCACATTAGCTGTTCCTTCGATATTGGTTTTGAACATTTTGTTACGGTCTTTGGGAGCGAACGAAACAATAGCTGCCGTGTGAATAACGTACTCAACGTTTGCTATTGCTTTTTCCAGCGACATGATATCCAGCACATCACCTTCATGCCAAAATATCTGATTTTCAATACCTTGCAGTAATGACAAATCGCTATTAGCTCTTTTAAGACCTGCTACTTTATAGCCCGCTTCCAAAAAACGTTTTGCTGTAAAACTTCCTACTAAACCTGTTATGCCTGTTATTAATACCAATTGCGTGATTCGTTTATGACGGCAGCCGTTGCTGTGTTCGATGTTCGGAAAAGGTTTTCCTATCTTTGTAGTACAAAGGTAAATCTAAAACATCAGAAAGCGGTGAGCAAGAAAGCAATTATTGACTTAGGAACGAATACATTTCAATTATTAATCATCGAACAAGCGGGCAAAACCTTCCGAAATATTCACGAAGAATCTTATCCTGCCAAGATTGGCAAAGGCGGCATTTCATCAGGAATTATTACCGAAGAAGGAATTCAACGGGGGATTGCGGGCTTGAAATATTTTCAGCAAATATTTGATAAACAAGGAGTTACGCTTGAAGATGTATTGGCAACTGCCACCAGTGCCGTGCGTAATGCCAAGAATGGCGAAGAATTTTGTGATAGAGTTTTAGCAGAAACAGGCATTAAAATAAATGTTATTTCAGGTGAAGAAGAAGCCACCTTGATTTATGAAGGCGTGAAATTAGGTATGAACATAGGCACTGAGCCTTCGATGATTATGGATATTGGGGGTGGGTCAGTTGAGTTTATTATTTGTAATGAAAATAAGATTTTCTGGAAACAAAGTTTTGAAATTGGCGGCCAGCGATTGATGGATAAATTTATGACCTCCGACCCTATCTCGCCACGTGCTGTGCAAGCCCTTAAAAATTATTTAGAGGAACAACTTTTATCCCTCACCAATGCTGTACATCAGTATGCCCCCGTATGTGTAATTGGCTCGGCGGGTTCATTTGAAACACTGGTTGATATGTATTTCATGAAGAATTTTGGACACTTCCCCCCTACCGAACAAATTTCATTTGACCTTCCAACTGAAGAATTTTATGATTCATTTTTGAAATTAGTCTCTTCAAATCATGATGAAAGAATGACTCTCCCTGGGATGATTGAACTGAGGGTGGATATGATTGTGGTAGGCGTGTGTTTAATAGATTTTATTCTTAAACAACATGATATTCAGCAAATTAAGGTTTCTAATTATGCTTTGAAAGAAGGAGTTCTTTCAAAGTTGCTATAGCAGGGGTTTTACGCAACCCTAACGACAAAGACCGTAAAATTAAACTTAAATATTGGATGGTGTTATACATCAATACAATCAGCACATTCGTATTAAATATCTTTAATTTAGGCATTTATAAACCTAAACTTTTGAAGAAGTTTTGCCCTAATATTGCTCCTCCCTATTTTAACGGCAACAAGCTCTGTCGATAGTCAGAGCCTTAAACTCCACTGTATCTGGTACCTCTAAAAGGTGATATTCCCCAAGATTATATTTACAGATTCCTCCACCTAATAGGGATGAATATCATTTAGAAATTACTATCAACTCCACGAGCGATAAAGCCACTATTTCCTTTTTTATTATCGCCAAATGTTTTTTTTGGTAAAAACTTTGGTTTTTGATTTTCATGAGTGTTTACGTAATATTTTTGATTGGTATGGCCATTTATTTTTCTACGATATACAAGCTTCGTCAAAAATTAAAACTACAGGATGTCTGCAATTGCATAGCGGCAGATATGCACGAGATGAAAGATTTTCATTTTTCAGACCATTGGAGTAATCTTCAAATTGCGTTTTTATTGTGTTATTTTTTAGCGAGTTAAGTAAGAAAAGGTTAATGCTTTTATTGGCTAATGACTATGTATAGCCACAATTTTTAGAGGTT
>JANPIG010000739.1:0-5077 GCA_031424875.1 Cytophagales bacterium | reverse complement strand
ATGAAAATTATTTTTTTTATTCAGCCTAACTATCGAAAGTTTGAATCTAATTGAATCTTTAAATATATTAAGTAGTTCTATTCTAATTCTTTTATAAATCTCATTGATATTCTTTTGATAAATTGATTTCCATTCTCCATCAATTTTTTCTTTCTTTTCTTCTTCACAGTAAACCAATGATAGATGGAAACAGGAATCAATCTTAACACTTTCAGCAATTTTCTTAATCAAAGGGATGGTATTATTTCTAATTGACCACTCATTACTAAGTAAATAATTATCAACAATAGTAAGCGTATTGAATGGAAGTAACTTTTTTATTAGTTCTTCCCAATTTTTTAAAGTATTGGTTTCTTCATTTTTTGATATGGGCAAAATTTCAGAATTGGATAATTTGCTTGACGAAATCAGCCCATTTGATGAATTATACAATGGAAAACCCGCTTTTAATATTATTTCATCTATGTTGTCTTGAGTTGATGTAAAGAAAAATTGGAATGAATGATGATTGATTTCTTCTTTCAATTTTATCTCATCTTTATCTAAATTTTCAAAAATAATAGTTGACTCCCCTCCAAAATAATCATTCATTAAATTATAGATTAATACATCATTTAGTACCTTTTTCCCTAAGCTTTGTTCCGACTCACCAAGTTTTAGGGTTGTAGAACGACTATTGAAGAATCTGTATAGATTGAGCCAAAGTTTATAATCATCAGAAAGAATATTCTGAGGTTTACTTTGAATAAATTCATCAAAAAAACCTTTTGAAACATACGAATTAATTGTCGTCATTTTAGTTAAGATTTTCACCAGTTAGAAGTGCAGACATTATTTTTGCGGTTTCATCATAAAAACCTGTACCAAATGGACTGGACAATCTTCCATCCTCCAAAATCTCAATCTTCTTCACTTGCTTTTCACCTGCGGGAATGTTGTTGGGGTCATTGAAATAGTAAATAACAATATCTTCTTTTTTCATCTTACCCTTCGCCACCAAATACTGAAACTTGCGAATCATATATTCACTATGAGTTTCAATGATAAATTGATGATTGAAAGTATTTTGAGCATCTACAAACATATCAGCTAATTTACTCTGAAAGGCAGGGTGAAGATTGGCTTCTGGTTCTTCACAAATTATTGCAACAGTCCCACCTCTAATTTTAGTAATAGCGTCGGTTTTACATGTAGTAATTTTCAATAAAAGAGCAACTATTTGCGAAATTCCGAAACCCTGTTCGACCAAAGGTAAGCCACTGACTTCAATTGTTTGAGTATCATATTTTTTGTCAAAAAGAGGATTTATCTCTCCTTGTAAATTGAATATTTTACTTGCTTTTTCTAAAAACTTTTTTTCGATATTCTCAATTTTCTTTTCAAAAAAAATAGTAAGTAGTCCGTTAAAAGAGTCGCTCTCAATTCTACGATAAATTCGTTGGATATTACTTTTTATACCTCTATGATATTCTAACCTAATTTTAGATGCTATTTTACGTATATTTTCATACGTTATTTTTTCTGGTATGTGTTCATTCTGGCTCTTACCAATTTCTGTAATAGCATTAAAAACTTCAATATTGAAAGGAGTTTGATTTTTCTCAAAATAGTTTTCATACCCCTTGTTAAATTCTATAATATCAAAGATAGATTCAGTGATGAATTTAGCTTGGTCATTATTATAACCAGCCTTCAATAATAATGCTCGCAAGGGTAATAGTTGCAATTGCCGATATTCATCTTCATAGGTAGAATTTTCTTCCTCGTCATTGTATTGCTTCAATTCGGTGACGGTTTCCACTAATAGTATTTCAATAAATTCATCAGTACATTCCTTTTTGTCTGAATAAATTTTAAGAATTTTTTCTAAATCCATTTTTCTATCATAAGAATTAGAAAATATCTCTTTCCCAAAATTTATTTTACCTGTTGCGAAATACTCTAAATCCTCGATAGGCTGTTCTATATCAACTATCTTACCATCTTGAACTTTTATCTTTTTGTCATCTACGAATAAATGTTTACAGAATAACTGAATATTAAGTTTACATTTCTCATTTTTATAATCAATCTCATAGAGCAAATTGTCGTCTAATTTCAAGTATCTTTTAAAGAGAGTTATATCTGTTCCAGTATCCGTTAAGATATACTCATTATATAGTTTCACTTCTCTATTTTCTCCAAAAGTAGGATAATTTTTCAATAAAACAGCCTCTGAGAATTTCAGAATTTTACTGTTAGATTTATTATTAAAAACCCTTTCAAGATTCCCTAATTGTAAGAAGTCCTCATCTTTTTTTAAAGATAAATCACCTTTTAATATATTTTTGAAAGCCCATAAACCTTTGGTAAGCGAACTTTTACCACTACTATTGGGTCCAACCAACAGTGTAATAGGTGCAAAGTCAAACCATGTATGTTCTTTAAAAACCCTAAAATTTTCAAGACCGAAGCCTTTTAGATATTCCATATTTTTATAATTTATTTTCTAATTTACCAATAATACTTAATACCACCAACTGTACACCGCTTCGCTTGCACGAGTCACGGCTGTGTATAACCACGATTGGTCTGATAAGTGAAACTTGGGTTCAATCAGCACTTTTTTCCACTCACTTCCTTGTGCTTTATGGCAAGTAATAGCATATCCGTAACGCAGGTGCATAGCACTCATATATGGGTCGTCAGAGGCTTTTTCGCTACTTCTGTAAATGTCATTTTTAGTCATTCTGTCACTTTTCAATGCCCTAATTGCCTCGCTATTTACTTCTCCTTTTTCAGATAATAGGCAATTTACCAAGACTTTAGTCCGTATAATTGTTCCTTCAAAATCAATTTGAACATCAATAAATGTAAGGTCTTTTATAACTTCTGAATGAAGACCTACTTCAAGCACCACACCCATATCTCCCTTTGAAATCTCCCCTGATTTGCCTACGTAATTTTGATGCAACATCACAACATCACCTTTTATTAGGCTTTGTGCATTTAAACCCAATGCTTTCCTGATTTTATCATTTAATTCTTGTACCTTTTTATTTGTATTAGTGATACAAATAACATTCTGAAGGTTTTCTCTATCAAAATGTTGAAGAAAATACTGAATGCCCCGCTGTTCGTCTTTTAAGCGATTGAGGGCAATATATTTCAAGGGTTTAGCTTCATCCTTTCTAACCTTTATTTCATTAGCTAATCTCAAAATAGGAGAATTTTCTGCCTGACGCATAACCTGCTTTAAGGTTGTTTGTGTAGTCGAAATATCAAACTTTGCGTTTAATAAACGAGCAGAAAGAGCCGCTGATTCCGTTTCATTCACGGGGGGAAGTTGATAAGTGTCACCAATAAAAATAACTTGGTTTTCTTCATTTCCTTCTTTGATATGACGTAGCAAATCATGCAAAACGGCATTTGGCGTAATAAAATCTTCTTGATGCTGGCACTCGGCTGATAGCATTGAGGCTTCATCAACAATGAAGATAGTACGTACATTGCTATCATTTTGGCGATAACTAAACTTTATTTTTCCATCGGGTAATTCTTGAGGAATGTATATTTGATGATGAATCGTAGATGCTGAATCATTTGTACGATTAGCTAATATTTTTGAAGCTCTACTCGTAGGTGCAAGCAGAACAAAATGCAAGTCGATATTCTTTAAATATGATACAACAGCCTGCATCAATGACGTTTTGCCCGTACCAGCCGACCCACGTAATACAAATGCTTTGCATAATTGAGGGGTTTCCAAAAACTCCTCAATCATATACAAAGCCTTCGATTGACATTCGGTTGGCTGATGAACAAAAGAATCAAAAATGGTATTTGTAGCTGTCATAAGTTTTGCGTTTCGCTTTGATTTCGATACAAAACTATCTATGACTTACGCAAGTTTCTTGCGTAAATTTGCAATTGCTCATTTATTCTCCAATTTATTAAAATCATACAAGTATGCCAGTCGATTTGAAAAAATTCCAACGAATATTTCTAATTCATCAAAAACTACGTACAAAGTTTCACTATGATTGGGAGGTTCTGGCAAATGCCTGTGAGAGCAAATTAGATGTAAAGGTGAGTCAGCGAACCATTGAATATGATATTTCAGCTTTAAAAAATACCTTCTTTGCACCCGTTAAAAAGCGTAAAGGAAAATACTTTTATGATGACATTCCATATTCGATTTTTGAGGTTTTCGATAATTCCGAATATGGCTCTTTGAATGAATTATTGGCACTATTACGCCAACAAAAAGCAAAAGATTGGGAAGTATTAGATGAAATTTTAATGAGATTAGAGCAAAGAATAGGGGTATTGGGCGGCGAAGAAAGTCAAATTATTGAGTTTGAACAACAATCATTAAAAGGGCTTCAACACCTTGAAAAACTTTATAAAAACATTAAGGAAAATCGTACTTTGAAAATCATATATGTGCCTTATCAAGCCTCTATTCAAGAACGAATTATTAAACCTGCACTTTTGAAGCAGTACAATAATCGTTGGTTTTTATTTGGGTGGGAAAAGGGGAAGGAGAAAATTCAAAACTTGCCGTTAGATAGAATTGTAAAGTTTAGTTTTTGGCATGAAGAAGTGTTACCAACTGGAGATTTCAATCCTAAAACCTACTTTAAAGACATCATTGGTGTAACAGTCACCGATAATGAACTTGAAAATGTAGTATTTAAAGTAAGAAAGAATAGAGCTTACTATATTGAGACAAAATTAATACATTCGTCCCAGCAAAAAATATCAGAAGACGATTCTTCCATAACTTTTAGCATATCGGTAAAGCCCAATAATGAAATGTGGGGCAAGCTCATGGAGTTATCAGAGGATTTAGAAATTATTGAGCCTGAGAACATTAGAAGTGAAATGAATAGAAGAAAGAATTGATAGATAAAGCATTTAGTCTAAATTGTACACCCTCCTAAAATTTTACGCCTATTCTTAATTTGTTTGCCTAAATTCAGCTTATCCATTTGTGCATTATATTGCATAAAATGATTAAATCGGTTGAAAATAACACTCATAATCGTTAAAAGTGCATTTTGATGCACTTTTGATACTTTTAATTTAACTCAAT
>JANPIG010000738.1:0-5942 GCA_031424875.1 Cytophagales bacterium | reverse complement strand
CTAAAACGATATAATAATGCTAACTCCCATTCTTGCCGCAGTAGTGTCCCTCATCGCAGGGCTATTTGTAGGTAAAATCATGTTTGCTAAAAACAGCGAAAAACTCGAAGAAATAGCCAAAGCAAAAGCTGATGATATTGTAAAAACTGCCGAACTTCAAGCAGATGCCCTCAAACAATCCCGTATTTTAGAAGCCAAAGAAAAATTCTTGAAATTGCGTTCCGAATTTGAAGAAGATTCGACTAAAAAGAAGCAAATTTTAGTACAAAATGAGCAAACGTTAAAAGACCGTGAACGCCAAATTCAGGCTTCAATGGAGCAATCAAAGCAGGCCATGGAACAAGCAAAACGCTTGGAAGCCGATTTGAATTCGCAACGTCAATCACTTACTTCAAAGGAAGATAATTTAAAGAAGAAAACTGAAGAAGCCGAGAAAAAGAAAGCCGAAGCCGAAGAAATGTTGGCAGGGCAAGTAGCTCAATTAGAGAAAATTGCGGGTTTGACCGCCGCCGATGCCAAGCAACAGTTGATTGATGCTTTGCGTGGAGAAGCTGAAACCAAGGCATCATCCATGATTAAAAATGCCATCGAAGAAGCGAAATTAACCGCTACGAAAGAGGCAAAAAAGGTGGTTATTGAAACTATCCAAAGAACGGCAGCAGAGAATGCTATCGAAAACTGCGTATCGGTTTTCAACATTGAATCTGACGATGTGAAGGGTAAAATCATTGGTCGTGAAGGTCGTAATATTCGTGCCTTAGAAGCTGCAACGGGCGTAGAATTTATTGTGGATGATACGCCAGAGGCAATTATCATCTCAGGTTTTGACCCTGTGCGTCGTGAAATTGCTCGTTTGTCGCTTCACCGTTTGGTGCAAGATGGACGTATTCACCCTGCTCGTATCGAAGAGGTTGTAGCAAAAACCAAGAAAAATATTGAAGACGAAATCGTTGAAATTGGCGAACGTACCGTTATTGATTTAGGTATTCACGGCTTGCATCCAGAACTTATCCGAATGGTAGGTAGAATGCGTTTCCGTTCTTCTTATGGACAAAATTTATTACAACACTCACGTGAAGTAGCCAAACTTTGTGCTACAATGGCGGCTGAGTTAGGCTTAAACGCTAAGTTGGCAAAACGTGCGGGTTTGTTACACGATATTGGAAAAGTTTGGCACGAAGAAGCAGAATTGCCTCATGCTATTTTGGGTATGCAATTGGCAGAAAAATATAAAGAAAACGCTGAGATTTGTAATGCCATCGGAGCCCACCACGATGAGATTGAAATGACCTCTATGATATCACCCATCATTCAGGTTTGTGATGCTATTTCGGGTTCACGCCCAGGAGCAAGACGTGAAATGATGGAGTCGTATATGCGTAGATTGAAGGAATTGGAGGAATTGGCAGTTAGTTTCAACGGTGTTCAGAAATGTTATGCCATTCAAGCAGGTCGTGAGTTACGGGTTTTGGTAGATGCCGAAAATGTTTCAGACGAAAGAGCAAGTATGATTTCATTTGATATTTCGCAAAAAATCGAAAAAGAAATGCAGTACCCAGGACAAATCAAAGTAACGGTAATTCGTGAAATGAGAGCGGTTAATTATGCAAAGTAGGGGTTTCGGGATTAGGTAAAAAATGGGGCTTGCAAATTCAAATTTGCAAGCCCCATTTTTGTGATGTTATTGAAGATTAAAGGGTTAAGAACCTAATCCCTAATTCCCAATTACCTAAATCAAAAATCTGCATCCATTGAAAATGCCATGGATTCTTTCTCTGACATTACCCCTGATTTTTGGTATTCTGCCACTCGTTTTTCAAAGAAATTGGTTTTGCCTTGCAGCGAAATCATTTCCATAAAATCAAATGGATTAGTAGCATTATATTGTTTTTGCAAGCCTAAAGCTACCAATAAACGGTCGGCAACAAATTCGATATATTCACACATCATTGCTGAGTTCATTCCGATTAACGAAACTGGCAAAGCATCCGACACAAATTCTTTCTCAATCTCTACAGCATCCAAAATGATGTCATAAATAGCCTGTGGATCTAATTGATTCTGGATATGATCGGTATAAAGCATACAGGCAAAATCGCAGTGTAAACCTTCGTCTCTTGAAATCAATTCGTTTGAGAAGGATAAGCCTGGCATCAAACCACGTTTTTTCAACCAAAATATTGAACAAAATGAACCCGAAAAAAAGATTCCTTCCACGGCTGCAAAGGCAATCAAACGCTCGGCAAAATTACCGTTTTCAATCCAACGCAATGCCCAATCAGCCTTTTTCTTTACGCAAGGAATGGTATCAACTGCACGAAGCATTTTATCTTTTTCAACGGGATTTTTAATGTAAGTATCAATCAGCAACGAATACGTTTCTGAGTGAATATTTTCCATCATAATCTGGAAACCGTAAAAGCATTTTGCTTCAGCATACTGAACCTCTGAAAGGAAATTTACCGCTAAATTTTCATTGACGATACCATCAGAAGCAGCAAAAAATGCCAATACGTGCGAAATGAAGTGTTTTTCGCCATCGTTCAAACGATTTTCCCAATCGTTGGTATCTTGTGAAAGGTCTATCTCTTCAGCAGTCCAGAAAGAGGCTTCGGCTTTTTTGTAGTATTGCCAAATGTCATTGTGCTTAATAGGAAATAGCACAAAACGGTTCGGATCTTCGACCAAAAGGGGTTCAGCCTGTGGGTTGTTAGTCATGGTTTTTAGGAAGGATTATAGTTCTTGATACTGATAAATTGATTTTAAAAGCAAGGGTTAATTGACTATTTAAAAATGGCATACAATTTTTAAAAATTGTATTTGAGCTGGCGGCTATCAGATTAAAAACTAATGATTAAATTATGAAACTTACTTTATGTGAATTTTAAAACGAATATACGAATTTGAAGATAAATCGTTGGTAAAAAATTTATTAAATGACAACGATTTTTTTTAAATCTCTTATTTACCTTAAGAGATATTGCTTTACAAATTTTGAAATAATGTGATGAAGTGTTAGTGGATACAACTTGTTTACAGTTTGAGCAGACAAATTGTTTTGATTTGTGGATTAATATTTTCAAATTTAACCACGAATTTTATTAATTACTATTTTTTTCCACAAACAAAAAAAATGACAAAAGATTTCACAGGTAAAGTTGCCATGATAACAGGGGCAGCATCAGGTTTGGGTAGGGCTACGGCTCTTTTATTTGCCGAGCGTGGGGCAAAAGTGGTGGTCTCGGATATGGCAACAGAAGGTGGACACGAAACCGTAAAAATGATTCAAGATATGGGTGGAGAGGCTACCTTCATTGCTTGTAACGTTGCCAAAGAAGAGGAAGTCATTAACTTAATAACCAAGACGATAGAGGTTTACGGAAGTCTCGACTGTGGCATTAACAATGCAGGTATTGGCGGTTTATGGACTTCTTCACACAAATATCCAACTGACAATTTTGAGCAAGTGATGGCAGTCAATTCTACGGGCGTATTCATGTGTATGCGTGAGGAATTGAAAGTAATGATGAATCAAGGCTCAGGGGCAATTGTGAATGTAGCTTCGGTGGCGGGTCTGTCGGGTTTTCCGAATAACGTTGCCTACTCAGCCAGTAAACACGCCGTAGTAGGCATGACAAAATCTGCGGGTTTGGAATACGCCAAAAAGGGCATTAGAGTGAATGCGGCTTGTCCAGTATTCACCATCACACCCATGGTAACGGGAATGTTTGACGTAGTGGGCGATGACATGAAAGACAAAATGGAAGCCGCAATTCCGATGAAACGCTTTGGTCAGCCCGAAGAAATAGCCGAAGCTATTGTGTGGCTATGTTCAGATGCGGCATCGTTTATTACAGCTCACGCTTTGCCAATTGATGGTGGGATGATGGCGGGGTAAAACTTATAATTATCAAAAAAGCCATTCAGAGCGTTCTGAATGGCTTTTTTTATTAATCAATCATCCCTCTATCAAAGCTTCGTTTCACATCTTTTTCCTTAATAGAATCTCTTTTGTCGTATAGCTTTTTACCTTTTGCTAAGGCGATGTCTATTTTGGCAAAACCCCTGTCTGAAATATACATTCGGGTTGGAATGATGGTCAAACCTACGTCTTTGAGTTTGTTTATTAACTTTTTGAGTTCTCGTTTGGTCAATAATAACTTGCGGTCTTGGAGGGGCTGATGGTTGTAATGCGTACCTTCGTCATACTTAGAAATGTTCATTTGGCGAATGTACAATTCATCGCCCAAAAACAAACAATAAGCATCGGTCAGGTTTACTTTTCCCTGACGAATTGACTTAATTTCTGTTCCCATCAACATGACTCCTGCTGTATATTTTTCCAGAAAAGCATATTCAAATGATGCTCTTCGGTTTTTGATTTCAATATTTTTTTCTATTTTTTCTTTCATTGTTTTAGGGATTAGGGATTGGGTAACTGGGGATTGGGGGATTAGGCAATTGGGTAATTTGATAATTTAAAAGCCAATTTTCAATTATCAAAATCGAAAATAATTGCAAATTACCTAATCCCTAATTACCAAATCACCCAATCCCCAGTTACCCAACCCCTATTTAGAGCTATAATTCGGTGCTTCCTTAGAGATTGAAATATCGTGTGGATGGCTTTCCTTTACCCCTGCTGAGGTAATTTTTACGAATTGAGCTTGTTTCAAAGCCTCAATATTCGCTGCCCCACAATAACCCATTCCTGCTTTCAGTCCGCCCACCATTTGGTAAATAATTTCTGAAACTGAACCCTTGAAAGGTACTCGTCCAACGATTCCTTCGGGTACTAATTTTTTAATATCATCCTCAGCATCTTGGAAATAACGGTCTTTTGAACCATCTTCCATTGCCTCCACCGAACCCATTCCACGATATGACTTAAATTTACGACCTTCAAATAACACAACTTCGCCAGGGGCTTCGTCCGTTCCTGCCAACATCGAACCAACCATAATTGAACTCGCACCCCCTGCAATTGCTTTCACAATATCACCTGAAAAACGTATGCCACCATCTGCTACAATGGGTACATCCAAATCTGCTACGGCTTTAGCAGCTTCATAAACGGCTGAAAGTTGTGGCATTCCCACACCTGCAATAATACGGGTTGTACAAATACTGCCTGGACCCACGCCTACTTTTATGGCATCTGCTCCTGCTTCTGCCAAAGCTCTTGCCCCTGCTCCCGTTGCCACATTTCCACACATGACATCAAGGTTTGGATAGGCTTTTTTCACGGATTTCAAGGCTTCAATAACGCCTTTTGAGTGTCCGTGAGCAGTGTCGATACTGACCACATCAACCCCTACTTGCACGAGTGCCTTCACACGGTCGAGGATGTCGGGGGTAACTCCTACTGCCGCACCAACTCGCAAACGCCCGTGGGCATCTTTGCAGGCATTAGGGTGACTTTTACGCTTAATAATATCTTTATAAGTTACCAAGCCAATGAGTTTATAATCTGCATCAACAATGGGTAATTTTTCAATTTTATATTCCTGTAAGATAACCTCCGCATCTTCCAAAGAAGTTCCCTTTTTGGCAGTAATGAGCCTTTCAGTGGTCATTACTTCCGTTACGGGACGGTTCATATCTTTCTGAAAACGTAAGTCACGATTGGTCAGAATACCCACTAACTTTCCTGTATTGTCAATGATAGGAATACCGCCAATTTTGGATTCACGCATGATTTTGTGAGCATCGCCAAGCGTTTTGCCTTCCGTTAAAGTTACTGGATCAATGATCATTCCCGACTCTGAACGCTTCACCTTTCTGACTTGTTCAGCCTGTTGGGCTATAGTCATATTTTTGTGAATAATGCCGATTCCACCACTTTGAGCCATTGCAATGGCTAAATCAGCTTCGGTAACTGTGTCCATTGCTGCCGAAAGAATGGGAACATTGAGCGTGATGTTTTTGGTTAGTCGTGTTTG
>JANPIG010000737.1:0-5038 GCA_031424875.1 Cytophagales bacterium | reverse complement strand
GCAGGAATCGAATCAGAAGTGATGCGTTTGGCTTTGAAAGCAAGAGATAATAAGTTGAGTTTGGAAGAAATGACGGGTGGGACTTTTACAATCACAAATGGTGGTGTGTTTGGTTCGATGTTATCAACGCCAATTATCAACGCTCCACAGTCGGCTATTTTGGGTATGCATAATATCGTTGAACGTGCCGTAGTAGTTGACGGTCAGATAGTTATCCGCCCAATTATGTACGTAGCATTGTCTTACGACCATAGAATTATTGACGGAAAAGAATCAGTTTCATTCTTGGTAAGAGTGAAGCAATTGTTGGAAGACCCAACTCGTTTGTTGTTGGATGTTTAAAATTAGGGATTGGGGTTAGGTGTTAGTGCAAAAACTGACACCTAACCACTAAAATCTAATAACTCAAAAAATATGGAAAATCAAGTTTTGAGTTTTGAGGAAATAAAGAAAATGTTTCCAGATGAATGGGTTCTTCTGGGGAATCCTGAATATACTGATACCGATATTTTTCAGGTATTGTAATTATGCACAATAAAGACAAGGGTCATATTGTAAGTAATAGACCACCTTTTATGAGAATATATAAGTTTGTAACCACTGAGCAAAAAGATGTAATTATTTTAGAAGATGTTTTGGTAGATAATTATAAAATATGACTAATTTTTGATACAGGTGCTTCAAAAACCATTATAGATAGTAATTCTCTGTTTATGTTGAGGTACTCTTTTGGAGATTTTTATGGACACACCGAATTTAAAACAGCCAGTGGCACTCTTGACGCTCAATATGTAATAATTAAGAAGTTCAATTGTTTGGGAATTGATATTTCAAGTTTTGAAATATGTACTTACAATTTTGCAGCCAATGGAATTTATCCAGAATATGACGGAATGTTAGGCTTAGATTTCTTATAAAACAACAAAATTTGTATCGACTTTATAAAATCAGAACTAACTATATCTTAATCAAAATTATTAAACAATGAATCTAATCAAATGGGATTATTTGACCGTTTTGGCAGATATTAAGCCTACTGTATTTGATGCAAATGGCAACAGAAAATATGGAATTGATGCCAAAGTAGTTAATGATATGTTAGCAAAATTTGGCACAGAAGGTTGGGAATTGGTTAACACTACTTCCATAAACGTAGAAGGCTCAACTATCCAAATTTCATTTATTTTTAAAAAGGTGGGAACCGCTAAAACCAATAGTGAATTTAGGAGAATTGGATTTGATATTGATGGCGATGGGGAGAATGATATCGTAAATAGAAATTAAATCTCACAAAATTATGAAATGGGAATACATGAGGCGAACTTTCAGTATCAACGATAATCCTGAAATATTTGTTAATAAATTAAATGAATTAGGGGATGACTTTTGGGAATTGGTTTCCACTTTCACAATTGAAGGACAAGATATTTTTGATAGGGGTACTGAAACGAAAAAAATAGTAACCCTTTTTAAAAGACCCAAAGAATAGATTTGTAGTTTATAAAGAACAATTAATAGAGAATAGTTGATTTTAGAGTTGAGATGATAGATTTCAGAGCAAAATACGCTCAATTTCTATTCTCTCATTCAATCATTCAATCATTGAAACATAATATGCAATACGACGTAATAGTAATCGGTTCAGGACCTGGTGGATATGTTGCCGCCATTCGTTCGGCTCAGTTGGGCATGAAAACCGCTCTCATTGAAAAGTATAATGCCTTGGGCGGAACTTGCCTAAATGTAGGCTGTATTCCTTCAAAAGCACTTTTGGACTCTTCCGAACATTTTTATAATGCTGCTCACAGTTTTGCGGAACATGGAATTGAGATTCCTGCTCCTGTAATAAACATGGAGCAAATGATTAGCCGTAAAACGGGCGTGGTCAAAAAAATGAATGACGGTATTACGTATTTGATGAAAAAAAATAAAATCACTACATATACTGGTCTTGGTTCATTTGTTGATAAAAATACGGTGAAAGTAACAAAAGAGGATGGTTCTTCGGAGGATTTGACCGCTACTAATATTATTATTTCCACGGGTTCAAAACCAACCGTTTTGCCTTTTATGCCCGTTGATAAAAAGCGTGTAATTACTTCTACCGAAGCCTTGAATTTGAAAGAAGTTCCCAAACATTTAATCGTGATTGGTGCAGGGGTGATTGGTGCTGAGTTAGGTTCTGTTTATGCTCGTTTAGGGGCAAAGGTGAGCTTTGTAGAATTTGCAGATTCGATGATTCCAACGATGGATAAGACAATGGGTAAAGAGTTGCAGAAATCAGTCAAGAAGTTAGGTGTTGATTTTTATTTTAGTCATAAAGTAAATAATGTTGTCAATAATGGCGATGATGTAACGGATACAGCTACTAATTCCAAAGAAGAAACGGTTACATTGACGGGTGATTATGTTTTGGTTTGTATTGGTCGCCGTCCATTTACGGAAGGCTTGAATATTGAAGCAGTCGGTGTGGCAATGGATAGAGGAAGAGTGGTTGTGGATGAGCATACTTTACAAACAAACGTACCCAATATTTATGCCATCGGAGACGTAATTCGTGGGGCAATGTTGGCTCATAAGGCAGAAGAAGAAGGTGTGTTTGTGGCAGAAACTATTGCTGGACAAAAGCCACATATCAACTACAATCTGATTCCTGGGGTAGTTTATACGTGGCCCGAAGTGGCATCAGTTGGGAAAACCGAAGAAGAATTAAAAACTGCTGGGGTTGCCTATAAGATGGGTTCTTTCCCTTTCAAAGCATTGGGAAGAGCCACGGCTTCGATGGATACTGACGGTTTGGTAAAGGTTTTAGCTGATAAAACAACGGACGAAATTTTGGGCGTACACATTATAGGAGCAAGAGCCGCTGATATGATTGCGGAGGCAGTGGTTGCGATGGAATATCGTGCCAGTGCTGAAGACGTTGCTCGTATGTCGCACGCCCATCCAACTTATACAGAGGCGATGAAAGAAGCGTGTTTGGCGGCTACTGAAAATCGTTCAATCCATAGTTAGAAGAAAGGGAAAAAAGGAGGAAGGAAGGCAGGAGTTAGAGAATAATCTCAAATTCTGTCTCCCTTCTTCCTTTTTTCCCTTTCTCTTTTTTCCCGTCTCCCTTCCTCCTTTTTCCTTTCCTCCTTAAAGGTATCTCTTTCTCAACATCTTCATCATATAAACATTAATATCCCACTGATTTGCTACGGGCATCTGCGTATAGGGCATCGTGTGTAAGTAATTGGGGGGACCAAACTCAGTGAGCATGGTGAGTGGTTGCCCTGTTTTTTTCTTCATTTCCACCACTTTATCCCACCATCCTAAATGTGTTTTGACGGCATTTTCCCACTCTGGAGCTCGTGGGTCGGTTACTTGCGGGCCTTCTTCGTAGCCAACCCGTGTATGTATGTGTTCGGTGCGTTCGAGGGCGATTTGTACTACTTCGGGTTGGTCTTGCAATAAAGACTCATGAACGTTGCACCAATGCGAAATATCAAGCGTAAGTTTTAAATCAGGATTTTTATCCATGAAATTTTTGGCAATATGTCCTGCAAATAAGATCCTTCCTCGATGTGTTTCGTGATAAATAGGGATGCCTGATTTCTTGGAAACTGTCGTGGTGAAATCAATAAAAAGCTTGTTTTGTTCGTAAGTGAAATAATCTTTACCACTGTGGCAATTGATGTAGGTTGGCTTCAGAATTGTCTGCTCAGTGGCTTCATTGACCATTTTTTTGAATTGCTCTAAATTTTTTGAAGAATCTTTTTCCCCACTTCCCGCCAAAAAACCAACTGCTAATTGATGTTTTTTGAGAGCGGCAAAAAGGTCATCTTGCACCTGTTTTGTTGATGACCACCACACTTCAATGCCTTCATATCCTTCTTTTTTGGCTAAGGCACAGAAAGAATCAATATTGCCCGAATATCCCCAATTAGTGGCAAATATTTTTAATGAAAAACCATCAGTAGGTTTAAAATTGTGGATTTTTGTTTCAGCAAAAACTTCCAGATTGGGCAGCAAACTCACGCTGGCAAGGGCTGAGGCATTTGACATAAAATTTCTTCGATTCATGTGGGGGAAATGGTTATATACAAACTTTATAAGAAATTACGGCAACAATAATACTCCAAAATATTTTATATGGGTGGAAGTAGCACTACAAAAATACTTTTTTTATGCTAAAATAGGTCGTTGAATTGAATCAACGACCTATTTTTACTGTTTGGGGTACTTATAAATTTACTGTTCGGATTTGATTACCCACGGCTTGTTGGTGGAAAATGCCAACAAGGGCGAAAAACACCATAAATTACTTTGCAAAATTGAAAAGTGATTTACTTGTCAATTTTGGAATTCCATTATATTGTTTTGCAATAGATTCATTATCGCTATCTTTTATTACAAAATTATTCAGTTCAAAAACAAGAGTGAAAAAAGATACTAAAACAAATAGTATATTTATAAATGTTGATTCAATTATGAATATAAAAGGAAATGGAAAAAGGAAAATAGATATGATTTTAATCCATTTTATTTTTCCCTTGTCAATATAGAAAATTCCATCGTTCAAATTCTTAATGGTCTTTGAATGTAAAAAATTTTTAATTTTTATTTCATGACCTATTGGTAATAAAATTTCTTCTCCCTTCAATGGTCGAAGCGATTTAATACGTTTATTATCAACCATTATTGTAATTGGTAATAATAAAGAGTTTGAAAATTTTAATATTGTTTTTCTATTTTCCATTTTATTTTAATTATAACAATTATTTATTCTTCTAATTGTTTCAACGTCCAATTGTACTAATTTCGCCTCTTCTTGAGCAGAAAGAGCATAAATCTGTGCATTTATGGTATCTGCTACAAATATTAACCCTAATGGTCCAAAAAAAGTTTGAAATGTTTCTTTAAGCATTTTTCTGAACCAATCACCATCTAAAGGCACTCTTTCAAAACCTTTGTCAAAGTCAGTTGTGTAATATCTAACCCAAGCAAGTATATCAGCGGTAATTGCTGAATAAAATAGAGTCCTGTATTTCAAATT
>JANPIG010000736.1:0-2055 GCA_031424875.1 Cytophagales bacterium | reverse complement strand
TGAGTGTATGATTCTACTGTTCGAGAAAGAGCCATTTATATTTTTATGTATAGTATGCAAATACATTATGAGTTGAAAATAAAATATTTTACTATAAAATTCAGTAAATGTGTTTAGAATTTTATAGTAAAATATTTTATTTTCAACTCATAATGTATTGGCATACTATACATAAAAATATAAATGGCTCTTTCTCGAACAGTAGAATCATACACTCACAAGCTCACCATCTATTGAATTCCCACAATCTCCACTCTTCTATTTTTCTTTTTATTATCTTCAGTATCATTCGGAGCAACGGGTTTCAATCCTCCATAACCTTTATAAAACAACCGTTCTTCATCAATCCCTTTGCTCACAATATAATTCAAAATTACCTTTGCACGATTTTCTGAGAGGGCTAAATTCAATCGCTGGTCGCCTACATTATCTGTATGTCCGCCAATTTCAATTTTTGTTTGTGGATTTGCCCTCATCATTGAAACCACTTTATCCAATTCAGGATAAGATTCCTTCTGCATAATAAAGCTACTTTGTTCAAAATAGACATTGTTCAGCACAATTGCCTTTCCTTTTTCAATTTTTTCAAAACTTTTAGGGGTTGGTACTGATATTTTTTCTTTAGGATTGGCAACACTAGCAGATAACACAGCAGGTTTTGCCACAACTGCTTCTCTAATTTTCATTAGTTGGAAATCCTTTTTTCTATTTGAATTTGGCTCAATTCTATTATTAGTTTTCGAATATCCAGGGGCTTCAAGTTCTAGTATATAACTTGCCACTGGGCTTAAATCTGCCGAAAATTCATCACCATTTTTCGTTAAAATCAACTCTTGAGCAGATTTCACATCGGTTAATTTTGCGGTACATTTCTCTATAACTTTCAGTGTCTGGGCATCTAACACTCTAAAAGTAAACTTACTTTCATCTTTCGTTATCCATGAGACTATATCAGCCTTTTCGCCACTCATTGTACTATCTGGATATACTTTACCTTCATAAGGCTTATAACCCGCAGCAGTGATTTCAACGGTATAATTAGTTTTTTCTGTTAACACAACGGCCATTTTATCTCTTGTTGCATCTGTTCTACCTGCAATAACGGTTTCTCCTTTGGTATCTAATACCCTAAAATTGGCCGACACTTTCGATTTTTTGCGAGCATCAATAGCGTACAAAAATAAATTATACTTCCTTAGAGTCTTCATTCTCACGGGCCTGTACGCATCCTCAATACTTGCTGTGAAACGACTTTCATAGTCATCATACCCTGCTAATTTTGCTTTTATCAAATACTCACGACCAGGTTTTAAGTCAGCACTACATTCACCATTGGGCAACGTAATCATTGCCGCTACGGGTTTGTTGTTCATAGCATCAATCAAACTATAAAAAACCTCCTTAATGGGTTGATTATTATTGGCATCATAAGCCTTCAAACTCAATACTGAAAAATTACGAGACATCCTAACTACGTGCTTTTTAGGTTTGCCCACCGTCGTATAACTTACTTTTTCATTTTTAATATAATAGCCTTTTACAAACGTTTCAACCGCCACATTATCCTCTTCCGTCAAAGCCAATTTATATTCTGGTATGCTTTCAGAAGTACGTCCTTGCACTTGAATGGCAGTTTTAGCTGGCGTTAATTTAAAAGTCGCATCCAAAACCCTTCCGCTCGTAGAATCAATTGCCGAAAAAATTAAAGCTGATTCTTTGGGTTTTGGTACTAACTGACAAACCAGTTCATTCTTGGAAAGTTTAGAAATTTCTTGTTCAAATTTATCATACCCATCTGCAATAATTTCTAATTTAAATTTATTTTCAGGCGTCAAACTTACGGTTGCATCACCTGAGGGCAGTTTTACCACATCCGTTTTGTTGGTTTTCACCGTCAAGTCGGATATCGTGATTTTATCAATATTGGTTATAGCTTCATTAGTCAATTTATTTACTGGTTTAATATTCAAAACAAACAACGCTTTTTCTAATTGAATATTAAAAGCATATTTTTTGTCTAAAATAAAATCCGCCATATTGAAGGTACTTTGCTTG
>JANPIG010000735.1:0-5367 GCA_031424875.1 Cytophagales bacterium | reverse complement strand
GCTACATACTTTATCATTGAAATGTGTACTATCAGCTTTCCATTGGCAACTATTATCCGTTAATTATCCACTATTAATCGAAAAAACAAACCCGCCTTAAATAACGTAGTAAAACATTTTAAAACGATGATTAATTTGAAGAAAACTGTACTACTGCTCATGCTGGCTTTGCTGGTAGTTGTTGGTAAAACATTCTCTCAGTCTATCAAAGACGCTGAGTATGAGTTTAATAAAATGAGCTACCTAAACGCTGCCGAAATGTTCGAGCAAGTGTTGAAAGGGAAACTCTCCGATTCAGAGAAACAATCGGCTCGTTTAAAATTAGCTTATGCTTATCGCCAAATCCGTGATACGCAAAATGCCGAGCGAGTTTACAGAGAATTAATCAGTGGAGGTTCACAACTTTCAGGCGATGCCTCGAAAGCCTATCTTTATTATGCACAATCATTAGCTTCAAACGGCAAATACAAGGATGCACAAGATGCTTACGAAAAATATGCGCAAATTGAAACTGCCGACAAACGTACTGGTGGCTTTCAGAAACTATACAAAAACGTTGAGTCATTGAATAAGAATGCTACTTGCTATAAAGTAGATTACCTCTCTATCAACTCCGACAAGGCTGATTTCAGTCCGATGTTCTATAAAAATGGTTTGGTTTTTAACTCAGGACGTACAGAAGGCACAGGATTAAAGCGTGTTTTCTGTTGGGATAACTCACGTTTTTTGGACATGTATTATTTGACAGATGTTAGTCAATTAACTGCTTCAGCCGCTGGTTTGGGTGGTGCGGATGCCAACAAAATAAAATCAAGAGGAACTGAAAGAACCGTTGGAAATGACGAATACACTTCGCCAACTGCCAATGATTCACGTACCGTAGGGACTTTCGGAGGAACAAATCTCTACCAAGGTTATGGCTATTCTGAAACAGCATCTACTAAAACTGAGAAGTTTAGCAAATCCTTGAATACCAAATATCACGAAGGTCCGATGACATTTACGAATGATGGCAAAAAAGTTATTTTTACTCGTAATAACTTTATGAATGGAAAATTCAAGACTTCTTCTGATAAAATTAATAAGTTGAAAATCTATACTGCCGATGATAAAGGCGTTGGACAGTGGAATAATATTAAAGAAGTTCCTTTCAATAGCAACGAATATTCTACGGGACATCCATCACTTACACGTGATGACAAATTGATGTATTTTGTATCGGACATGCCTGGCGGATTTGGTGGAACAGACCTTTATGTAGTCCAATATAACGGTGGAACTTTTGGAACGCCTGTAAATATGGGCCCAGAATTAAATACGGCTGGCAACGAAATGTTCCCGTTTGTAGATGAAAGAGGAAACCTTTATTTCTCATCTGACGGACACGCTGGTTTAGGAGATTTAGATATTTTCTATGCTCAATTAATTGATGGTTCAAAATTAAAAGGTAAAATCAAAAACATGGGTACGCCCGTCAATTCAAGCAAAGATGACTTCGGTTTTATTGCAGATGGCGAACGTAAAATGGGGTATTTGTCTTCAAATCGTAAGCGTGGAGGAACCGATGATGATATTTATCGTTTCACTCGTGAATGTGATGAAAAACCTGATTGTGAAGAAATACAAGTGATTGTGTATGATGCAGAATCAAAAATGCCTTTGGATAATGCCGATGTAGCCATCACGATTGATGGTAAAACAGAAATGAAGAAAACCGATACCAACGGAACATTTAAAATTTGTGTAGAAGAAGGTAAAGGTTGTGAAATGAAGGCAAGTCGTGAAGGTTATTTACACAATACAGTAAATTGTAAAGAAGGTGAAAGCACTTTGGACATTCCATTATCAAGAATTAAAGAAGTAGTGGCAGATAGTTCGGCTATTTCAAGTGGCACAACTACCACCGATGGTTCTTCAACAGTGGCAACCACTACTGACAATGGTACTGCTATTGATGGTAATACTGCTGGATATCAAGGACAAAATACTGGAACGGCTATCCCATGCCCCACAACGAAAACTATTCGTGGGCGTGTAACTGCCAACAAAGACAAGCGTGCGTTGAATGGCGTAACCGTTACCTTGAAAAACGAATGTGATGGTTCGACACAAAGTTATGTAACTGGTGCTGACGGACGCTATCAATTTGAAATTTGTGAAGGTTGTGATTACACAATCGAAGCAACAAAAGAGAATTTTGGCTCACGTGGCAACAAAATTAAAAAATTAGGTAAAGGTGGACCAAAAACAATCAATGCCAATTTGAGTATGTTTGAAGAAGGGGATGTAGTAGCAATCGATAACATCTATTACGATTATGGAAGATGTAATATTCGTCCAGATGCGGCTCGTGAATTAGATAAATTAGCCCTTACTTTGAAGCGCTATAAAAATATGAGAATTGAAATTCGCTCGCATACTGATAGTCGTGCGACAACAGAATTTAACCAAAAAGTATCAGAAGGGCGTTCAAAGGCGGTTGTTAAATATTTGCAGAAACGTGGAGTATCAGCCAAAAGGTTGGAAGCTACAGGATACGGGGAATCCCAATTATTAAATGAATGTGCCGATGGCGTTGAATGTACTGAAGAACAACATTCAGCCAACCGTAGAACAGAATTTAAAGTAATTCAATTACAGTAAAGATTAATATTTGTACAATTGAAAAAATGCCTTGGTCGAAAGATCAAGGCATTTTTTTTTGTGCGTAAATTTTAATTTTAAAATTCATAAAAGCTATACTGGTGTGCTCAACATAAACGTAATAGACAAGATTTTACATAAAATTTACGCACAAAAAAAAGGCTTTAGGATGCAGATACAAGAAAATTACTGTATCCAGATTTAGGTAAACAAATAATGCTTTAATCTTGAAATGGGGCATTTTATATGAATTTGTCTATTTTATTAAAATCCCTTCTCCAATCTCCAAAACTCGGTAGTTTATGCCTACTTTTTCAGCTTCTTCAATGAAATTATTTGGGTCTTCAGTATTGAAATCAAAAAGATTGTAATGATGAGGAATGGTCAGTTTTGCGCCAATTTCTTTGGCTAATAAGGCTGCTTCTGCAGCGTTTAAATTTCCTGCTACTCGCCTTTCTGGTTTGTTGCCATTGATAGGCAAAAAGGCTACATCAACTTGAAAAGGCTTCAAAATTTCTACCATATTATCGTACCAAAGCGTATCACCCGAATGATAAACTTTGAATTGCCCGAACTCTGCCACAAAACCCATATATTTAATTTTACCATTTTCATCACGGTCAAAACTGTTGTGAGCCGCTGGAACGCCATAGATTTTAAAGCCCGTAGCTTCTACTGATTCACCATCAGAAAGCCCAATGGGAAATTGTGAGCTACATTTTACTCGCTCACTCACAAAAGCTCGGTTGGCTTCTGGTATAATAAATTGTATTTGAGGATTATACTTCAAAATAGGAATTAAAGTATCGGCATCTAAATGGTCGGTATGGTTATGACTTGACGTAACTACCGAAATCATATCCAAGCGAGCAGGAGTAATTGCTAACTCGCTTATACGGGTATGAGGTTTATCGGTAGAAGCATATTTTACCGAAAGAGAATCTGACAAATATGGGTCAAAAAGCAGATACTTTTCTGACCATTTTATCAAAAATCCACTCTGTGCCAACCACCAAACTTTGAAGCCTTCGTCCGTTTGGGAAGTTTTGATATCATTCAAAAGAACATCGTCTTTTTGGAAAGCTCGAATTAACATTTTTTTGTGGGTATGTTGGCACGCAGATAAAGCAGATTTTCGCAGATTTTTATTCACATAACTTTCTAAAAGATATAACACAGATTTTTTATTTTAGAAGAATAAAAAAAATCTGCGAAAATCTGTGCGGTCGGTGCTCCGATTGCGGAGCATCTGCGTAATCTACGTGCCAAAAATTCAACGCAAAGCCTTCGCTGCTTCACACATATTTGCAATTTTTAATTTGGTTGCCCAGCGTGCCGTTTGCGACATTCCGCAGTCGGGAGCAACTGCCAACTTATTCGCTGGAATGTATTTTAAGCACATTTTGATGCGTTCTTTTACATCCTCCACGGTTTCGATATAATATGATTTTACGTCAATAACACCTACAGCCACATCCATTTTTTCAGCAAAACGTTCTAATAAATGGATTTCGGCAAAATTGAGAATTGTCATTTCTGAGTGTAATTCGTCCACGGTCAAATCTAAGAAATCAGGTAACATTGGGGCAATGGATTTCTTTCCAATCGAGCGACCTTTGAAATTCCCGAAACATAGATGTGTGCCAATGCGTGTTTTTCCCACAATTCCTTTTACGGTTCTGTTGAAAATATCTACAAAACGCTTGGTGTCTTCTTTATAGGCATAGCATGACATTGAAGGTTCGTCAATGCAAATTTCCTTGCAACCAGCCGCCACTAGAGCCTCCAACTCATTGGCTACAAAAGGCATCAAGGCTTCTGTTATTTCCCAACGGTCTTTATAGATTTCACCTGGCAACATGCGTCCCGAAAGCGTATAAGGCCCTGGAATTGAAGCCTTTAAAATCTTGTCGGTAGGGGCTAAACGTTTCAGCCGCTTATATTCTTCTACCACGCCCAAGCCTTTGGGAGCAGAAAGTTTTTCGTTGATGGTATGCTTGCCACGTTGGTCGTGAGCAGGAGGCCCAAACTTACGAGTTTCTTCGTGGTTGGGTTGCATTCCTTTGATGAATCCATAAAACGAAAGATTGAAATCCAAGCGAGTTTGTTCTCCGTCGGTGATAACATCTAAACCTGCCGAAACTTGGTCGTGAATAGCATTTACAACGGCATCTTCAATAATTTCGTTGATGTCAGCTTTGCCAAATTTGTCCAAGTTTTCAGAAGCAAACTCGAGCCAACTTGGAAAAGGCCAAGAGCCTACAACGGTGGTTTTAATGGGTATTGGTTGCATAATAATATGATTTACATTTCAGATACATAAGAAGGGATGCCATTTTTAGCATACATTTTAGCAATTCGATGCGAATGTTCATCGTAGGCAGCCTCGAAGATTTGAGCAGCTTTTTCAGCTCCAATTAATACCCCTGCGGTCAATACTTTTGGAGGTTGTCCTGCTTCGGTAAGAAGGCGAGCCACTTCGGCTTTGATGGAATTAACAATTAAAGCACCTCCAACCGTTGAGCCAGGCGAGACAGGTGTTTCCAAATTTGGAATATATACCATGGCATCGCCTACGGGAGCTCCAGTATCAAGTACGATATCTGAAAAATCGCTAAGTTTTAATCCATCGCTGCGTTTTGAAGTGCTGGCTTCTGAGTGAGTTTTAGAAATCAGTCCAGCTACTTTAATGCCATATTTTTGGAAAATTTCAGCCATTTCTAT
>JANPIG010000734.1:0-3446 GCA_031424875.1 Cytophagales bacterium | reverse complement strand
TGGCAGTATTACGGAGTTTATCATGTACGTGTATATGCTCACTTGGCCCATGATTGCCTTGGGTTGGACAGCTTCGCAAATCCAACGGGCGGCAGCTTCTCAACAACGGATTAATGAGTTTTTGAATGTGAAAACCGACATCGTTTCTACCGAAAATATTAGCAAAGAAATTGGGGGAGATATTGAACTAAATCACGTGCGTTTTGTCTATCCAGACTCTGGAATCGTAGCTTTGAAGGATTTTTCGATGCAAGTAAAAGCGGGAGAATCCGTGGCTATTTTAGGCACAACGGGTTCTGGAAAAAGTACTGTTGCCAATTTGCTTTGTAGAATGTATGACGTTACTGAAGGAGAAATCAGAGTGGATAATTATCCCATCAAAAACCTGAACGTCAATCAATTACGTTCACAAATTGGCTACGTGCCGCAAGACGTTTTCTTGTTTTCGGATTCTATCAGAAATAATGTAAAATTTGGTTCTGAACACATCACTGAAGAGCAAATACTGCAAGCTGCCAAAGATGCTGACCTGTATGATAACGTGATTGATTTTCCAGAAGGCTTTGATACCATTTTGGGAGAACGTGGCGTTACGCTATCGGGTGGGCAGAAACAACGCCTTTCCATTGCTCGTGCCATCGCTCGTGAGCCACGAATTTTGATACTGGATGATTGTCTTTCGGCAGTAGATACCAAAACCGAAAACCAGATTTTGAACAACCTCCAAGGCATCATGCAGGGACGAACTTCGGTAATTATTTCGCACCGAGTTTCTTCCGCAAAATTAGCCGATAAAATTATCATGTTAGACGATGGACACATTGTTGAACAAGGCACACACGATGATTTGATGGAAGCCAATGGGGTGTATAGAGAATTGTATGAAAAACAGATGGCGGTGGAAGAGGTTTAGTCAATTAAAAAATTGTTCAAATCATAATTCAGTGCCTCGCAATAAGATTGTGAGGCACTATTTTTTAGAGATACGTTTTGCCAAATTTTTAATTTATAATCATAGACAAAACCTTCGGGTACGTTATATTCTTGCATCAAATCTTTCACTTTTTGAACATCCTTTTTAAAGCCCTGTGTATGTGTAATTTCAATAATAGCCTGGGCTAAGTCATTCTCACGATTCACCAACATTACGTCAGGCACGGGACTGGTTTCGCTTTCATCAATCATCGTTTCGGGATATGGAAATAATGAAGTTTCACCATTTTTAAAAAATAGCGTAACGCCATAAACCAATTTAGCAATGATTTCTTGATGAATTCTTGGAGCGTTAATTCCCATGTATATGATATTATTTGAGTTCATTGTATTTATATTTTATTATTCAAATGTAAGAATGTTCTGATGAAAATACAAATCAAAATACTATGCCTCGTTATTAGAAATCTTGCCCATCCTACCGTAATTTTGCACTTAAACCAAAACAATAAGGTTTAATTTAAGTGTTTGAAATTAACCAGTAACCAATAACTAATTCCCAGTAAAAATCACCCAACATGAGTATAGAATATTTTTTTTCCAGAGTATGGCGTTATTTGTCGATTGTGGCGTTCATCATGGTTCTTTTATTTACCTATCGTGGTCTGCCCGACCCTACCGCTGTCCACTTTGGGGCGGATGGACGTGGCGATGCTACTTTGCCTAAAAACCAAGTTTTTTATCTGTTCGGAGGCTTGATGTTAGCCTTGAATATTATCGTTGTATTATTAGTGAATAGTGTCCAAAAACTTCCTATTGAGGCTTTTTTATGGATTCCAAACAAAAAATGGCTCACCGACCGCAAACAGTTAATTGAAGTTTTGAGTAATTGGTTGAATTTCCTTCCTGCCATCGTGAATACCTTTTTATTGCTAATTCTCAGGGCTTTATTGGCTCTCAATGATGAACGTACTTTCAACACAGACTATACTTATTTATTAGTCGTGGGAATAGTTTTGCTCATGATTTGGATATTTTATTTGCCCATAAGATTGCTTTATACCAATCCAAAAATTGAAGAATAATAAATAAGAATTACCAATAAAGCCACAGAGAAAACTCAATATTTTCCTCTGTGGTTTTTTGCGTCAAATTAAGTATGAATACAAAAATGCAAGAATTATTAGATATAAAACTCAGCGATTATACTTACGATTTGCCAGATGAGCGAATTGCTAAATTCCCTTTATCCAAACGAGATGAATCAAAATTATTAGTCTATCAGCAAGGGGAAATTACGCATTCAGTTTTCAAAAATATTACTGATTATTTACCCAAAAATAGCCTGTTGGTTTTTAATAACACCAAAGTAATTCCTGCTCGAATTCACTTCCAAAAAACCACAGGAGCAATTATTCAGCTATTTTTATTACATCCCATTGCCCCCACATCTGTTATCAACTTGGCCATGGATGTCACGGGTACATGTGTATGGGAGTGCATGATTGGCAACCGCAAACGTTGGAAAAAGGGTGATATTTTAAGCCAAATTATTCAAGTAGAAAATCAACAAGTAGAAGTAAAAGCGGAGATTGAAGACGAAGAAAAAAAATACGTAAAGTTATCTTGGAAAGTCATAAGTCATAAGTCGCAAGTACTAAGTGATGAAACTAATAATAAGTTAAAATCAGGTCAAATACTTACGACTTATGACTTACGACTTACGACCTCGCCAACCTTCGTAGATTTAATCCAAGCTCTCGGTCAAATTCCCTTACCTCCCTATCTCAATCGTGAGGCTGAAGCATCAGATTATGAGACTTATCAAACTGTTTATAGTGAAAAAAAAGGAGCTGTAGCCGCACCCACGGCAGGATTGCATTTTACCGAAGAAGTCTTGCAAAATCTTGAAAAACAGGAGTTTATGCAAGATTTTGTAACGCTACACGTAGGAGCAGGAACGTTTCAGCCCATAAAAGTTGAGAACATCGTTGAACATAAAATGCACAATGAGCAGATTGTTTTTACGAGAAAAAATATTGAAAATTTATTAGAAAATTTAGGTAATATCATCGCCGTGGGAACAACCTCCATGCGAACTTTGGAGAGTATTTATTGGATTGGTGTTCAATTAATTCATAACCCTTTTTTGGATTCTTTTTTGGTCGAAAAACTATTTCCCTATCAAAACATAAACCCACCTTCGCCCGAAGAATCCTTAAAAGCTATTCTGAAAAAAATGGATGATTTAGGGATAGACGAAATCACAGCAGAAACTGAGATTTTTATTTTCCCAAGCTATCAATTCAAAATTTGCAAGGGTATTATCACCAATTATCACCAACCTGAAAGCACGTTAATTCTGCTAATTGCTGCTCTCATTGGTGAAGATTGGCGAAAGGTCTATCACGAAGCTATGACAAATAATTACCGTTTTTTGAGTTATGGTGATTCGTCATTGCTCATTCCCTAAATTTAGTTGAATTTACGGAAGTCGTCCTTTTGAAGGACGA
>JANPIG010000733.1:0-1514 GCA_031424875.1 Cytophagales bacterium | reverse complement strand
GTTTTTAATGGAGCATTATGCGTTGCTATTTCCGAAGGTCAAGCCATGGAAGAAGCAATTTCATTTGCTTGCAAAGCAGCATCCATTTCGGTTACTCGTATGGGAGCTCAGGCATCAGCACCTACAAGGGAGGAGGTTTTGTGAACTTTTTTACGGAAGTCGTCCTTCAAAAGGACGACTTCCGTATTCGACAAATGAATAAGTATAAATTGTTTTAAAAGTAAACCTTTTAAATTCATAAACACATGAAAATCAATGTATTACTTTTAACACTTCTTAGTTTTATGGCTCAGGCCCAAAAGGAAATTTCTTTAACAAAAAGTCAGCTAAAAGATAAAATCATGGGCGGCTGGGCTGGTCAAACCATTGGCGTAACTTTTGGTGGTCCTGTTGAATTCAAATACAACGGAACAATGATTAATGATTACCAAAAAATTCCTTGGTATGATGGCTACATTAAAAAGACAATGCTAAATAATCCTGGGGTGTACGACGATTTATACATGGATTTGACATTTGTGGAAGTTTTTGAAAAAGAAGGTTTAGATGCCCCAGTTGCCTCTCATGCTAAAGCCTTTGCCAATGCAGGTTATTTACTCTGGCATGCCAATCAAGCTGCTCGTTACAATATTTTGAAGGGAATTATGCCTCCTGAGTCGGGACATTGGTTGAATAATACTCACGCAGACTGCATTGATTATCAAATTGAAGCAGATTTTGCGGGTTTGATGTCCCCAGGAATGCCAAATACTGCCTCTCAGATTTCGGATAAAATTGGGCATATTATGAACTACGGTGACGGTTGGTACGGCGGCGTATATGTTGGTGCTATGTATTCGTTGGCATTGGTTTCAAATGATATGAATTATGTGGTAAATGAGGCATTGAAGACCATCCCTAAGGAATCCAATTATTATAAATGTATGGCTGATGTCATTAAATGGCACAAACAATATCCTGATGATTGGAAAAAAACTTGGTTTGAATTACAACAAAAATGGACAAATGATGTCGGTTGTCCAGACGGTGTTTTTGCTCCCTTCAACATTGATGCAACCATAAATTCAGCTTACGTATTGGTTGGATTATTGTATGGAAAAAATGATTTTACCAACACCATGGAAATAACCACCCGCTGTGGGCAAGATGCCGATTGTAACCCATCGACGGCAGGAGGAATATTAGGGGCGATGATTGGTTATAAAGCCATCCCAGAATTTTGGAAGTTAGGCCTTAAAGAAGCAGAATCTATTGATTTTAAATATACAAGTACCTCATTAGATGATGTTTACGAGATTGGCACAAAGCACGCTCTTATAAATATTGAAAGAAATGGGGGTAAAATTTCAGGTGAAAAAGTTACCATAAAAACACAAATTCCTATGCCAGTTAAGTTTGAACAGAGTTTTCAAGGACATTTTCCAACTGATAAACTTTGGATTGGAAAGAATTTAGAGAATGAATATGAGTTTGATTTTGAAGGGAATGGTTTTGTATTAAAAGGAGAAGCTCAT
>JANPIG010000732.1:0-6965 GCA_031424875.1 Cytophagales bacterium | reverse complement strand
GGCAAAAATGCTGATTTGAAAGCATTTGCTATGAAAACACTTCCTACATTGAAACATCATTTTGAGACCGTAAAGGGCATTAAAGAAAAGATGTAATTCTAAAAAATATTACTGAATACCTATTTATACATGAAAAATGTAAAGCCAAATGCTTATTTAATTAAGTATTTGGCTTTTTTATTTAATACAGCATAAGTAATCATAAAACAGCATCTATTAAGTATTTATATATAAATAAAACAAATGTAATACCCTCATGTTAAAATTCTATTTCGTGGTGTTGGCACCCCTATTATAAGTTTTGATTCTCATACACCAGGCTGGCAGATGCGTCAAAAGGGAGCGGCGATACCAGATACAAAACCCTACGGATTTATGTATATAAATGATAATTGTAAAATAACGAAATTTATTTCTCCCACACTCTACACGAAAGTGAATCGCAAAACAAATACTGGGAAAGCTAATTAGTTCACTGCTACGGATAATCGTTTTACTTAGATAGGCAAACGTACCCTCACGGCGAAGGTTTATGTAAACGTAGGGCAACGCCTAAGACTTTTTATACATCCCTCCCAGGGTTAAGTATTTAAAAAACTACCGTTATTACGAAATCATCTACATAGAAAACGGCTAACTCATGTTCTGTTTTCAAGATTCCATTCACAAAAATTTCTCCTTGTAATGTAGAGGGTTTTTCTTCAAAACTTTCAATGTAAATGTTTTCTTTAAAGGATAAATTCTTCTTGCCATACCATTTATACAAACTCTCCTTAGCACACCAGTAAACGCACATTTTAAAAAGGTCGTCACCAGCATCAAGGCGTTCGGGGGGGGATAAAAATTTATGAGCAACCCTACTTAATTTATCTGATATTTTTTCGATATCTATTCCTACTTCTTCCTCAAAACTCACCACAGCTACAGCATATTCATTAGTATGCGAAAGAGAGACAAATCCTTGATTATTAATAAAATAAGGATTATTATGTTGATCTTTGGCAATGCCACAGTATGGATGATTCAAAGCTTCAACGCTATACTTTACGCAAGTACGGCTTGCTAACCATTCCAACTGTTTTAAAGGGTGAGTAGCATTTGAAAGTTTAGCTAAATCAATGGAGTTAATGCCCAAGTAATCTAAAAAATAGGAGGGAGATTCCTCAATTTTCCAGAGAGTAATAATGGTTTTTGCGGAGATATTTTTACTAAAAACTATCAAAGAATGATGGAGGGGTGAATAAATTGAGGTTACTTGAATGAGTTGAAATTATTATTTATTTAAAGATTGCATATTTAAATTATAGTAAAAAAGCAAAACTACGTTGATGAAATTTTAAAGACGCAAATTCTAAACTAAGCGGAAAGAAAAAGTTTACACAGTTTCCTTATCAATTATTAAATTTTAATGGGCTTGAAATCAAACTATTACCAATTCCTTATCTAATAATCCCAAAATCACTTATGCCAAACTTTGTCTTTCCCTGCAAAATAAGCTAATTTTGGGCTTATATAGTAGAAATTTTACAATTTGTTTATAACCTTTAACCTAAAATCGCAGATCTGAAATCTTCAAAATTGTGCAAGTTTCAAAAATAGATACTTTTTCTGGACATCGTGATTGTGTTTATACACTCGAAGGGGCAAAATACTCGAATCAATTTTTTTCGGCAGGTGGCGATGGACTCGTTATCCGTTGGGACTTAACCATGCCCGATGTGGGAGAACTATTTGCTCAAGTGCCTGCATCTATTTATGCACTTTGTTTTGATGAATCACGAAATCAGCTATGGGTGGCTCAAAATTTTGAAGGAATTCACCTAATTGATGTGGAAACAAAGCAAGAAATTAAATCCATAAAAATTACTTCTTCATCTATTTTTGATATTAAAATTTTTGAAAATAATGCTTTAATTGGCTTATCAGATGGCACAATTGTGGTGATGGATGTAGAGGCTTTTGTCGTTAAAAAACATATCAAGGCATCTGACAAAAGTGTGCGAAATATAACCGTAAACTCACTTTTTAATGAATTTGCGGTAGCTTATAGCGATTTTTCGGTAAAAATCTTTGATTTACAGGATTTTTCATTGAAATTAGTAGTATCACATCATATCAATTCTGTTTTCACGCTTAGCTATACCCCTGATTATCAGTATTTAATATCAGCAGGAAGAGATGCTCACTTGAAAATTTTTGAGGTAAATAATCACTATAAATTGCATCAAGATATAGCAGCACATTTGTTTGCCATCAACGATGTAAAATTTAGTCCAAACGGAAAATTGTTTGCTACTTGTAGTATGGACAAATCTATAAAAGTTTGGGATGCAGAACAATTTAAATTACTAAAAGTTATTGATAAAGCCCGACATGCAGGTCATGGAACATCAATCAATAAGCTATTTTGGACTAACTATAATGATTTTTTGATTTCTGCTTCGGACGATAAAAGAATTTCCGTGTGGAAAATTGAAAGCTAATATATTCATTTTACAATTTGAAATCTACTTTACCTCATATAATTATGCCTAAGAAGAGTGGAAATATTTTAATGGTAGTAGTAACATTCAATATTATTATTGGAATGGGTTTACAATATTACGGAGTTCAGTTTATAAGCAATAATAATAAAAAGCTCGGTTATTTATGCATGACTTTGGGATTAATTATATTACTCGTAAATGCAGTTATTGCCATCTGGAAAATGAATAAATAAGGTTTTAAATAGTTAAAATCCATATTCTGAAACTCAAAAATCCAACTTTGTTTAATATATCCTTGCTTTAAGTCAAGGAAAAACTTGAAAAATCATGAGAATTACCCCCCTTGAAATAAGACAGCATACATTCGACAAAAGTTTTAGAGGATATGATACAGAGTCGGTAGATGCTTTTTTACTATCGCTTTCACAAGAGTGGGAGCGTGTAGCAGAAGATTTTAGGCAAACCAAAATTAATCTTGAAGTAGCTGAAAGAGAGATTTTGCGGATGAAGGAGATTGAAAATAGCCTCTTCAAAACCCTTAAAGCCGCTGAGGATGCTCAGCAAGAAATCAATGGGAAAGCTCAAGCTGAAGCCGATTTGATTACGGATAAAGCTAAAAAAGATGCTGAAGAGATGGCAGATGAAGCTCAGAAAAAAGCGAACATGATAATTTCTGAAGCAGAAAACAAAGCAAAATTCTTAGTGGATGATGCCGTAAATGACCTCAAAAATTACGAACGTGATTTCAAGGCAATGGAGCGTTATAAGGATTATTTAGTGGTAGAATTGAAGAGTTTTGCCAATGATGCTTTGGATAAAGTAACTAAATTTGAAGAAAGAATTAACACCCGAACTAATGAAGCCAGGCTGAATGATCTGGGGATTAAAGCTACGGAATCGACTCCTATATCGCCGCTTGCAACCGAGCTAAGAGCAGATGAAAAAGTGCCTGTAGTAGAATCAGTAGATGAACCAGTCTTGGAACAAAGAACTATTCAAACCCCTGTAAATCAAGAGTTTGAAGAGCCAGTATTAGCTATTAGTCCAGACGAAAAGGAGGAAATTGCTGAAACTGAAATTGACTTTGAACCCGCTAACGATTATGATGATGAAAATGAAGAACTACCTACTGTTCATGCTATCATTCATGAAGATGTACCCGCAATAAATACTGAATTTCATCAAATTTCGCCTTTTGAAAATTCGTTTTCTAATCAAGAAGTTAGAAAGGAGATAAATACAGATTTATTCAGCGAAACTGCCGATAATTTGATGAAAGAAATGAAGGCAACTCGTGGCAGACCTCGTAAAATTGTTAGAGAAGATGGCAGTGGCTTACCAACAGTTTCATCAGTCATGGAAGAGTTTACAAAAGAAGCCCCCCCTTCAATTTCAAACGGCGGTGGCTCATTTTTTGATAATATTTAATTAAAAGATCTAAAATATAAGTTCTAAATTACTGACATACAATCAAAATAAGCTTTCTTAAAAATTTCAAGTTGAAATAACAGCTTGAAATTTTTTGTTTACTTATATTTGGAGCTTATAATTTTGGGGATTAAGTTGTAATTTAGATATAATTTTCATGTTCATATTTTATCATATTTTATCATATTTTACTCAAATCCCCTAACCCCTAAATTCATGGGAACAATTGCCTTAGAAGGTTTAGAATTTTTTGCTTATCATGGTGTTTCAGGCGAAGAACAGAAGATTGGGAATCGATATCAGATTGATATACAGATAGTTACAGACTTTTCAGAAGCTGCCGATAATGATAAACTTAGAGACACGGTTGATTACAGTAATCTCTATGAGATAATTTCGGACGTAATGAAAATTAAGTCCAGACTTTTAGAACATATTGCTAAATTAATAATTTCAAATGTTCGAGCACGTTATCCTGATATCCAGAGGATAGAAGTAGTAGTTTCAAAATTTAATCCTCCCATTGGCGGAGTATGCACTCGTGCTAAAGTAACCTTAGTAGGGTAAAATTAATTTATGGCACATCAAGTAACGATAAAAGATATTGCTCGCCACCTAAATATATCAGTGGCAACTGTTTCCCGTGCTATGCGTGATATGCCCGATATCAAGCCAGAGACTCGTGATACAGTACTAAAATTAGCAAAAGAGTGGGATTATCAACCTAATATTTTAGCAACCAGTTTAGTAAAAAGTCGCACAAAAACTATTGGTGTTATTGTGCCTGATTTGGCATACCACTTCTTTGCATCGGTGATAAAAGGCATTGAAGAAGAAGCTATTGAAAGAGGCTACAGTTTACTATTAACTCAAACTAGCGAGCTTTACGAACGTGAACTTACCAACGTCCAAAACCTGTCCAGGGGGCAAGTAGAGGGCTTTATTATCTCTTTATCCCAAGAAACTACCGATTACGAACATCTCAAAAGACTTCAACGAAAGGGAATTCCATTAGTATTTTTTGATAGAGATGCCGACGATGTTGATGTTTCAAAAGTTATGGTAGATAACGTAGGAGCAGCTTACGAAGCTACTAAACACTTAATAGAAAATGGTTGTAAAAGAATTGCTTTTTTGGCAGGCCCTACCAATGTGACAGTGAGTAATCAAAGACAGACAGGATATGAAAATGCATTATTAGATTCAGGTTTGGTTATTGATGAAACTTTAATCGTACATGGTAGTTATAATTTACAGCAAGTTATTGAATTGACAAATTATCTGATTGATCTGCCTAATCCCCCCGATGGATTGGTGGTGGTTAGCGATCGCTTGGCAATTGGAGCTATGTCTGCTATGCGAGCAAGGGGTGTGAAAGTGCCTGAAGATTTAGCTATTGTAAGTTTTAATGATGAACCGATATGTACTATTGTTACACCTACATTAACAAGTGTTTCGCAACCAACCATGGAGATGGGGAGAATGGCTATGTCATTGTTAATCAATCAAATAGAGAAGGAGGGGAGCCCCTCAGAAGTGAAAGTTTTTAAAACAGGATTGAAAATTAGAGAATCATCGAGGAGGAAATAAATTAGGAAAATTTTAATTGTATATAAATTTTAGAATTAAGAATTGATAAAATCTCAAGGTAATAGGATTCTCTTGTTAAACAAATTAATCTACTGCTAATCTTTCCAAATAAATTAATATCAAACTAAAAACCATGAAACAATTTTTTCTTATCTTTTTAGGGCTATTTTTTTGTTTAACCACATTCGCCCAAAAGAAAAAAAAATCAAAGAAAAACATTATAGAGATCCCTCAGGCGATTCAAAAAAAGTCTCTCACACACGATGTGTATGATTCGTGGAAAGAAATTCCTGACAAGATGGTTTCTACTGATGGTAGTACTATTGTTTATACCCTTAATCCCCAAGAGGGAGATGGCAAAGTAGTGTTTCATTCTTTGAAAAATGCAAAAATAGATTCTATACAACGTGGGGCAGAAATTAAACTGACCGATGATGCTGAATTTGCTATCTTCAAGATTAAGCCGCAACTGGACTTGGTAAAATCCATGAAGCGTTTGAAAAAGAAAAAAGATGAAATGCCCAAGGATTCTTTGGGAATTTATGGTTTAAAGACCAATCAAATTACAAAAGTGCCAAATGTTCTGAACTATAAAATACCTGAAAAAGTAGGAGGGTGGTTGGCTTATCAAATAGAAGAAACTAAGAAAATTGACATTGCTAAAAAGAAGATATTCAAAAAAGAATCTGAGGAAAACGGCTATCGTTTAGTATTGAAGAATCTAAAAACTAATACAGAACAGAAGTTTAGTTTTATTGTTGATTATGACTTTGCTAAAAATGGCAAAACCATAGCATTCAGTACAACTGGTAATGATTCTACCATGCTTTCAGGGGTATATGTGCTTGATTTACAGACCAATAAATTAGCAAATATATTTCAAGGGAAAGGGAAGTTTAAGAAAATATCTTTATCTGAAGATGGAAATCAAGTAGCATTTATTGCTGATTTAGATACGAATACTAAAACTCAAATACGTTTGCCAAAGCTATATTATTGGAAATTAGGAGAAGGAAAAGCTAATCGTTTAGCAGATGAAAATCAGACTTTTGCACCTAAAAATTGGTTAGTAAACGAACATTATCAGCCCCGGTTTTCAAAAGATGGTACTAAGCTTTTTTTTGGTACTAATCCCAAGCCCGTTGTGCCAGATACTACACTTTTGCCTGAAGAAATTGTCAATGTAGAGGTATGGAATTGGCAAGATAAAAAATTGCAAACTCAGCAAAAAGTGAGTTTGGAAGATGATAAAAAACGCTCATATTTGTCAGTTGTAAATTTAGATAATCTTAAAATAATACAATTAGGATTTGTTGAAATTCCAAATACAATATTAGATAAGGAGGCAAAAACTAATACTATTTTAGCAACGTCAGATGTTCCCTATTCAAACCAGCATTGGGACTGGAATAGTAAAAGAGACGTATATTTGGTTAATCTTCAAGATGGTTCTCGTAAACA
>JANPIG010000731.1:0-5793 GCA_031424875.1 Cytophagales bacterium | reverse complement strand
GACCATAAAGTACTGGAAATTTTACAACAAAATGCTAAAATTACCAATGCTCAATTATCTAAAGAGATTGGCTTGTCGCCCGCCCCAACACTTGAAAGAGTCAAAAAATTAGAAACTTCAGGCATTATTGAGAGCTACCATGCTCAACTAAACCGTGATAAAGTTGGTTTAGGCGTTACGACTTTCGTAACGGTATCGCTTACTGGTCATAAAAAACAAGTAACCGAATCATTCGTCTCGCAAATAAATTTTATTCCAGAAGTGATTGAATGTCACCATGTTACGGGTTCTGGTGATTTTCTTTTGAAGATTATTGCTAAAGATATTTCTTCGTATCAGAAATTGATGTTGGAGAAAATCAATGAGATTGAAGAAGTAGCAGGCACACAAACCATGGTAATTCTTTCGACCTTTAAAGAGAGCAAGGTTTTACCAATCCCTTGATGTTGTATGTCATTGCGAATACGCTTTTTTGCGTATGAAGCAATCTGTTAGCTCACGGTAAGAGAACTTCAAACCCCTTTTCATCAATCCAGCAGATTGCTTCGTACCTCGCAATGGCAGCTAAACCTAACACCTACTTTTTACACCTCTCCAATACCTTCTGCACAGATTTTACATCCGTAATTACCTTTTCATTTCCCCATTCGTTATAAATGTAAGTAGCAATCTCGGCAATATCGAGAGCTTGTAGTTGGGTATTGGCGGGCATAGGTTGATGATAGGTTTTGCCATTAACTACAATGGTATCTTGTAAACCATTTCGCATAGAACACAGGATTAATTCCTTATTTTTCTTCAAATAATCAGACCCCATAATCGGTGGATAAAGTCCTGCCAAACCCTGCCCATTTTCTTGATGGCAATTAGCACAATGCGTTTTGTAGAGCACCTGACCATCAATGTAATACTGTTTGCGTTTTACTTCGTCTTGATTGCATGAAGTGGTAAGCATTGAGCATTGGGCTATAAGTAAAATAGATAGTAATTTGGGCAATTTTTTTGTTATAAACTTCATTTTTGTTTTTTTAAAAATCACAAATTCATCAATCAAAAACTCACAACTCCTTGAGCAAAACCTCCATCTCCTCCATCAATTTATCCACTCTCTCAGGCTCAGTTCCGTCATAAATCCCTCTGATATGCCGATTTTTATCTACTAAAATAAATGCTCCGCTATGTACAATTCCTCCTGGTTGGGTAGGGTCATCGGTGGCGGAAACCATATAACTTTTTTGCCCAATTTCGTAGATTTTTGCTTTATCTCCTGTAACCATTTGCCACATTGAATTTTGAATACCTAAGTTTTTGGAAAATTCTTTCAAAACCGCTGGCGTATCATGGCGTGGATCAATGGAATGAGACAGAATCGCTACTTTAGGATTGTTTTTAAACTTATTATAAATCCGCAACATTTGCGTTTTCATCTTGGGACAAATAGTAGGGCAGGTGGTGAAAAAGAAATCCGCCACATAGATTTTACCTGCAAAATCCTTGTGCGTAATCTTTACAGAATCTTGGTTAATGAACTCAAAATCAGGGATTTTATGATAAAGTGTATCGGTTATTTGCTTACCGTTAACTGTTTTTATAATTGCTTCACGGTTACCGAGAATTGGGAGTTTTTCGGATTTTGTGCTACAGGAAGATAGGGATAAAAGGAGATATAAATATTTTGATATTTTCATTTTTTGATGGAGTGTTTTTCAAATTTTCAGATTAAACTTACTTCCCCAAAAACGCCTTGGCATCTTCAATACTTTTGTCAGTCAAATCTTTTACACTTGATATTTTAGCTTTTTCTTCAGCATAATATTTTGTAATTTCTTCGTTTGATTTGCCTTTCAAAAGGTCAGGATTATATTCTTCCATCCAATCCATCATTTTAGTATCGGCAACTTCCAAAGCAGACGATAATTCACGAGCCTTTACAGAATCTGGCGAGACTTTAGAAGCCGAATCAAGACTACTTTTCAAGGACATAATTTCGTCCATTTTAGGCATCACTTCATCATGAATTGCCATCACCTCATCAATCATAACCTTCTGATTATCAGGCTTTTTATCACAAGCCGTTAGTGAGGCAAAAAAAAGTATTGGGATTAATATTTTTTTCATAAAATTATTGATTGTAACCATATAAACTTTGCTTTGTAAGAACTAACAAATCATACTCTTCCAAAAGCGTTAATATATGGACTAAATTTTCTCTAAATAGTTGAATTAAATCATTTTTAGCAATATTCCCAGTCCTTACTAAAATTAGCTTTTCGGGAATCTGTTTAATGATGAAAGTATCATAAAAATCGTAATCTTTTGTTATTAATACATGATTATTTTCCACAATAAATTGATTTATTTCAGCATCTTGTGTATCATTCTGCTCCGGTAAATCAATGGTATGAATTGCATGAAGATTATTCTCTAAAATACATTTCTTAAAGAAGGAGGGAGATGAGCATCAATTAAAAATTTCATCATGCTACTGCTAATTGATAAGATTTTACTTTCAATGCTTTTGTAGCATATTGTAAACAAGCCAATAAATCCTCTTTCTCTAAATCAGGAAATTCAGTCAATAAATCTTCCATAGAATCACCTGCTGAAAGATATTCTAACATGGCTTCGACTGTGTATCTTTTATTCCTAATTGTAGGCTTTCCATGACAAACCAAGGGGTTTATAGTTATTCTATTTAAATATATTGCTTCCATTTCATTATGTTTTGATATTCTCTAAACTCTATCCTCTTATTACAAATCCAATTTATAATTTGTCATTTCCACTAAATGCTTACTCAAAATCTCTCGGGCGTTGTCCACAATGGCTCTTGAAGGGCTTTGTCCGCCAATCATTTGGGCAATTTCCATGACACGTTCTTCATTGGTTAACTTCCTTATACGACTAACTGTTTTATCTGCCGAGTTATCTTTATACACAAAATAATGTGCTGAACCTTGTGCCGCAATTTGATGCAAATGTGTAATGGCAATCAACTGATGACTGCGGGACATTTCACGCATCATATTGCCCACTTTTATTGAAACCTCCCCCGAAATACCTGTGTCAATTTCATCAAAAATAATGGTTGGCAAGGCTCTTTTATTCGCTAAAATGTACTTTATTGCCAACATCAAACGACTAAATTCACCGCCAGAAGCCACATTTTTAATGGGCTGAGGTTTAATTCCCTTATTAGCAGAAAATAATAAATTAATTATGTTAGTGCCTGAATTCGAGGGTTTTATATTTTCATTTTCAATTTTCAAACTGGCATTTGGCATCCCTAAATCTTTCAAAAGGTCTGCCAATTGCTTTTCCATCAAAGGCAATACCGCTACTCTGGATTTTGATAAGCCTTCACCGCTTTTCAACAAAGCCTTTTCAGCTTTCTCTACTTGTAATTTAGCTTTTTCAAGGGCTTCGTCCATGTTCAAAACCTTGCTAACCTTCCCTTCTAAATCCTTCTGAACGTCCATCAATTCACGGTCAGTTTTCACTTGATGTTTTTGTAAAAGACTATAAATTGTATCTAAACGCAACTGAATCGTTGAGATTTTTTCATTGTCCAATTCTACTTCTTCCGCTTCACATTCTACTTCTTCGGCTACGTCTTTCAGTTCAATCAAACAGCTTTGAAGACGTTCTTTTAACTGATAATATTGATTTCCATAGGTACTAATTCCATTCAAACTGGCAACAGCCCCACTTAAATACGAAATAATTGATTGGTCAGGAGCATTCAGATATAATGCTGCTGTAGTCAATTTGGATTTCACTTCCTCTGCATTTTCGAGTTTATTTAACTCTTGTTCCATCACCTCCAATTCGCCAATTTTTAACCTCATTTTTTGTAATTCATCCAATAGAAACGAATTGAAGTCAAACTCCTTTTTGCTTTCTTTAGCTTCATTTGTTAATTGCTTATAGGCTTGACAAGCGGAGTTATATACTTGATAATCATTTTTATAGCGGTCTAAAATTGCATAATTTTGGGCGTAAGTATCCACAATTTGTAATTGATATTCATTGGCTCCTAACAATAAATTGTCATGTTGCGAATGTACGTCCATCAGTTGTGAAGTTACCCTACGAAGGGTTTCCAGATTCACGGGCGTATCATTCACAAAGGCACGGGTTTTGCCCTGTGGAGAAATCTCTCGACGGATTATACAATGCTCTTCGTAATCTAATTCTTCTTCCTCAAAAATATTCTTGATAATGTACCCTGAAATATTAAATTCACCCTCAATTACGCATTTCTCGCCAGGGTTATACAGCGTTTTAGTATCGGCACGATTGCCCAACAGTAAGCCAATCGCCCCTAAAATGATAGATTTACCCGCACCTGTTTCACCCGTAACGATGTTCAAGGCACGGTCAGGAGTCAAGACAAGATGCTCAATGAGAGCGTAATTTTTGATGATTAGATTTTGTAACATTAATTTTCCGATAAAACAATTTACCCAACTCTAACTTGTTCGCTGATGATATTTTTTAGAGCTTCAAAACGATTTGATGCCCTCAGAATTCTTATAATTTCTATATTGGATAACAGTATTACTTTATAATCTTCTGTGGCAGAATATCGGGCTTGTTCTTTGATGGTGGAAGCAAAGGAATTACTGGTTATCAAGAAACCTAATTTTGTCATGCCGTGCGAGGTCTTCAACTTCTTTTCAAAAGTATCAAAAGTATTTTTATCAACTCTATTTCGTTCTGAAAAGTTCTTACATTCTACTAAAAAGTGAGAAGAGAATTTTTCAAAGAATGGGTCTGAAATATCATTACGAATAATTAAGTCTATCTCATTGCTTTTATCACGTACATTGCGTTGAATGTGTTGAAAGCCCATATTTCCAAACAATAAGGATACAAAACGCTCAAATTTCTTACCTTTTATCTGACTATTAGGTTCATTTTTTGCATCCGCATAATCAGATTCTAAGGCGTTTTGTAATACCCAGGGCATCATTTTGTATTCGTGTTGAGCTTCTTGTATTTGCACTAATATCTCTTGGGCAGTTTTGGTAGAATCTCCACCTTTTTCAATAATTGCAATAAGATTCGGAGAAGGAAAATAAGGGTTTCTGATTTTCAATAATTCATTCAAATCTTTATTGAATGACTTTGTATAACCACTTACTACAATGATTTTAGCCATTGGATTCACGGCTACTATTTGCTTGATAATTTCAATACCGTCAAATTTGTAGTCGTATTTCGGATTATCGTATTGCAAATCTACAATGGCAACATGGTAATAATAATTCTCCACGGCATCCTTCATTTCTTCGGGGGCAGAGGCAGTCATTATTTGTAAATTAGAATCAACTTTTTCTAATTCTAATTTCAATAAACGACCTTCTAATTCTTGGTCATCAATATGTAAGATTGAAAATTTCATGAAAGCAATTTTTGAGTAGGGATTCTCACCTCAAAAGTAGTTGAAAAACCCGATATAGCAGTAGGTAATAATTGAATTTCACCACCGAAGCGTTTGAGAGTAGTTTGTACAAAAAGTAGTCCAAGACCATCGCCATTGGTGGTGGAATAACCAATATCAAATACACGATTGCGTGCTTTTGTGTCTATACCCACGCCCGTATCACTCACCCGAAAATCAACAAAACCTTCTTTACTAACCAAGGTTAATATCTGAATTTCTTTAAGGTCTGAATGAGCAATTGCTTTCCGTGCGTTGTCAATTAAATTGTTCAAAACCTGATAGACTTCATAAAAAATTTGATGGATTTCTAAGTCTTTGTATTCAATTTTTTGATATTTAATTTG
>JANPIG010000730.1:0-9083 GCA_031424875.1 Cytophagales bacterium | reverse complement strand
TTTTATAAACAAGCAATGGAATGTTATGAAATTTCTCGAGAATTGACTTTTGAACAAAGATTAATTGCAGAATATTGGCGTGATGATGCCCTTGTAACTTACACACCAGGCGGACATACCATTCATATTTTGGTAAATGCCCTTGAAAAAGAGAAGGCTTCTTTGGATAAGTTTGCCCATGCTTACGCTAAAACCAGTATTGCTATTAATGATGCTTTTGTATGTTGCTGGGGTGTAAAATATGCCACCAGTTGCATCAGACCCATTAATTATATCAGAGACGTAATTGACAAACGGTTCAAACCCTCATTTTTGACTCCCGCATTTCCAGAATATACCTCTGGACATTCTACGCAATGGGGTGCATCGGCAGAGGTTTTGAGTGATATTTTTGGAAATCAATATGCCTTCATCGACCAAACAGATTATCTTCGGGATAAATTAGTACCTCGGCAATTCAAGAGTTTTGACGAAGCCGCCCAAGAAGCATCCATGTCTCGGCTATACGCAGGAGTGCATTTCCGTCAGGCGTGTGAGATGGGCTTGGAACAAGGAAAACGCATTGGACGACAGGTGAATAAATTGAAGTGGTTGAAGTAACTTCTTAACAATATCATGAAAATCTCCGTAGCCCAAACTCGCACCATCAAAGGTAATATCGAAGCTAACATCCTGAATCATAGAAGGTTAATTGATTTGGCGATTGCTGAAAATGTCGAGATGATAATTTTCCCAGAATTATCCATAAGTGGCTATGAACCAGAGCTTTGTCAAGAATTAGCCACTACCCAAGACGATAAAAGATTTGATATTTTTCAGCATATAAGTGATAGTCATAATATCACCATTGGCATTGGCGTGCCTACTCGAAGTGATTTGGGCATCATGATTAGTACAGTGATTTTTCAGCAAAATCAACCTCGACAAACTTATTCTAAACAACATTTACATTCTTCTGAAACCCCATTTTTCGTAGAGGGAAATCATCATACCTTTTTATCCAATAACCAAGTTGCTTTGGCGATTTGCTATGAATTATCCATTCCTAAACATTCGGCAAATGCTTTTCAGTATGGAGCAAATGTGTATATTGCCAGCACGGTTAATTCTTATAATGGCGTTGATAAAGATCTGAATATTCTTTCGAGCATTGCCAAAAATTATTCGATGACTGTTTTGATGGCAAATTGTATCGGACAAACAGGCGAATATAATTGTGCAGGTAAATCATCGGTTTGGAATAATGAAGGTGCGTTAATGGGTCAAATGGACGATAAGAACGAAGGCATTTTGATTTTTGAAACAGAATTAGAGATTTTAAGCAAAAAATTAATTTTAAATTAATTCATTAAATTTTAACCTAAACATCTGAATTTCAAAAAATTACGTATATTTTTTGAAATATTGATGCGTCTGAGAATCAAATAAAATGATTTTATTATACGTTAGGACTTAAATACTAAATTCTTAGAGTACAGAAAATGCGTAAAATCACCTCTATATTACTTTCCATATTTGCCTTCACAGGGTGTAGTTCAAATTCTTCTGAACCTATGCCTTCATCGGGTGGCATTGTTTCGGTAACCCCTTCCACACCTAATCCAGCAAATAATAACACTCCTCAACGTAAATTCTTAGCGTTGGGAGATTCTTATACGATTGGTCAGAGTGTGGAAGAAAAAGACCGTTGGAGTGTGCAATTGATAGATTTATTGAAAACTGATTTTTATTTTACAAAACATGACATTATTGCCCGCACGGGTTGGACTACTGAAGAATTGACCACTGCCATTAACACTCAGAAAGTTACCGAACAATATGATATGGTTTCGTTATTGATTGGGGTAAATAATCAATATCGTGGGCAAAGTTTGGAAAAATATCGAACTGAATTTCGGACATTATTGAATATCAGCGCAAGTTTTGTTAAAAATCAACCTAAACGAGTTTTCGTGCTTTCTATTCCAGATTGGGGTATGTCTCCGTTTGGAAATAATAGAAATTCACAAATCATTGGGACAGAGATTGATGCCTTTAATAATATAGCGAAGGAAGAATGTTTGAAATTAGGAATTGTTTTTATTGACATTACGGAGATTTCGAGAAAGAATATTGGCTCAGACTATTTTGCGAGTGACCAACTGCATTATTCTGGAAAAATGCACCTTTTATGGGCAAAAGAGGCATTATTGACCGCAAAAAATATTTTAAAATCTGATTAAATCTTTAAGGATTTTCCTGAATGCTAACCCGCAACCACCGAGGATTTATTTCGGTGGTTTTTTTATTTTTTATAAAAGCAAAAAGGTTTATCTTTCGGGAAGAATAAAACAAAATAATATGTCCCAAATCAACATTGACCAAGCCACTCAAATTCGTCAGGGCGAAGAATTGAATCTCGAAATTTTAAATCATTTCCTAAAATCACAAGTTGCTAATTTTGAGGATATTACCTCTATCACTCAATTCCCTGGCGGGTTTTCTAATTTGACTTATTTGATAAAAACTGTCTCAAAAGAATACGTGTTGCGTCGTCCACCTTTTGGGGCAAATATCAAATCTGCTCATGATATGGGGCGGGAATTTAAGGTTTTGTCTTTGTTGAAACCGAGTTATCCGAAAGTACCAAAACCAGTAATTTTCTGTGAAGATGATTCAGTTATGGGCTATCAATTCTATATTATGGAACGAGTTCAGGGGGTAATTTTCAGAGGAAAAGATGCCTTAAAAATGGATATCCCCGTAACCACCATGAGACAACTATCTGAAAATCTGATAGATAACTTAGCGGATTTGCATTTATTGGATATTAATAAAACGGGATTAATTAATCTTGGCAAACCCGAAGGTTATGTTCAGCGGCAAGTGGAAGGTTGGATTGGAAGATATGAAAAATCTCAGACCGATGACATCCCTGCGATGATACAAACTGCCGCTTGGCTTCGGGCAAATATGCCTCGTCCACAAGCTCCTGCATTTTTGCATAATGACTATAAATACGATAATGTAATCTTGAACCCAGCTAATTTAACCGAGATTGTGGGCGTATTAGATTGGGAAATGTCCACTGTTGGCGACCCACTGATGGACTTGGGTGCAAGCCTTGCATATTGGTGTGAAGAAGGTGATGGACAGTTTCTTAAATCGTTCAATATCACATGGTTAGCGGGCAATTTAACCCGAAAAGAAGTCATTGAAAGGTACGCTGAAAAGACGGGTAGAGACGTTTCAGACATTTTGTTTTACTACGTTTTTGGTTTGTATAAAAACGTAGTAATTATGCAGCAAATTTATGCCCGCTGGAAAGCAGGATTGACGAAAGACCCACGTTTTGGAGCGTTAATTCATGGGATAAATGAGTTGTCGAGAATGGCGGTTGGGGCAATTGGGAAAGTAAATATATGATGAAATTTTGGCACGCAGATAACGCAGATACTTCGTAACACAGATTTTTTGCATAAGATTTTAAGTTAATTATAGTCGCTTAATCCTATATTTTTCAAAAGAAATTTTACAATTTACTGTTTAAAAATCTGCGAAAATCTGCGTTACGAAGTATCTGCGTCATCTGCGTGCCATTAGTCTTTATCAGTTCCAAAATTCAGCATCACGTATGAGCGTCAAAGCCACACCCGCCACGATTCCAGACAATATTAAATTCCAATCATGCTTTTTTCCACGGAAAACATCAAGCATTAATGAACTGATAATCAAAGCAACAGCTACAATTAAAAGCTGCCCTATCTCTAAGCCAATATTGAAAGCCAAAAGGGGTTGCCAGATAGATTCTTCCTTTCCCAAGAGGCTTCTGAGATAATTTGAAAAGCCCATTCCATGAATAAAACCAAAAGCCATTGCCATGGGATAACGAAAAAATGACGACTTTTCAACAACCGATGAACGCTCTTTTGACTGATGAAAAAAGTTGATAATACAAGTCAAAACGATGGTTATGGGAATTAATAACTCAATCAATTTAGTACTATATGTAATGATGTTGAGGGTAGCTAAAGCTAACGTTATAGAATGGCCAATGGTAAAAGCAGTTATTAATATAGTGACTTTCTTCCAATCTTTCGAGCGAAAAATGGCACAAAGAGCCACCACAAAAAGGATATGGTCATAGCCTTTAAGGTCTGTAATATGCTGAAAACCAAGGGGAAGGTATATCTCGAAGTCGGACATTTGAATTTAGTGGTTGTTAGTTAGTTATTAGTAGCTTTTAACTACATTTTTACATCAATTTCGGAAAAAAATTTATAAGTAGCAATAGTCCTTTTAATTCAAACAAAATTAGCTTCTCAAAACAGCATTATTTAAGGATAAAATAGTAATTTACGCTCCTAATTCACTCATTCAATCATCGTATTTATGAAACCCGACTATATCATTATTGGAGCTGGCTCAGCTGGTTGTGTACTGGCAAATCGTCTTTCTGAAAACCCTAAAATTAGCGTATTACTGATTGAGGCGGGCGGCAAAGACTCTAACATGAATATCCACATTCCTGCGGCATATTCCAAGCTCAATTATGACAAAAGCCTTAATTGGGATTTCTTTACCGAACCCCAAAAGCATGTCAAAAACCGCAGGATGTATCAGCCTCGTGGCAAGACTTTAGGGGGTAGTTCGTCCATCAATTGCATGGCGTATATTCGGGGTAATCGGGAGGATTATGACGATTGGGAACGCTGGGGAAATAAGGGTTGGGGCTATGATGCAATGTTACCCTATTTCAAAAAATCGGAGCATAACGAACAGATTTCCAATGAGTTTCATGCCCAGGGGGGCTTGTTGAATGTTACGCATAATCGTAATATCACGCCCTTGGCTGATGCTTTTGTAGAAGCTAATGTGGAGTGCGGAATCCCTGAGAATCAGGACTTTAATGGAACTACGCAAGAAGGAGCGGGTAAATTCCAGTTCACTATAAAAAATGCTAAACGACATTCTACGGCAGTAGCTTTTTTAGTCCCAGCCTTAGCAAGACCAAACTTAACAGTTTTGACGAATACACTTACCAAACAATTATTGATAGAAAATGATAGGGTTATTGGGGTAGAAATCATCAAAACAAAGTCGGGAGCTACGGAGAAAATATACGTCGAAAAAGAAGTAATTGTATCGGCTGGAGCATTTCAGAGTCCACAAATTTTGATGCTTTCGGGCATTGGTAATGCTGAATATTTGAAAGGATTTGGCATAGAATCTAAGGTAGATTTAAAAGGTGTGGGACAGAACCTTTCCGACCACCTTTTTACTAATCTGAATGTTTTTTGTAATCAACGAATCACCTATAACAATGCCGAGCGTTTCCCTTGGGTTTTGGGCAATGCCTTTAAATATTTTGTGCAAAAACAAGGACCTTTGGCTTCAAGTCCTTTGGAAGCGTGTTCGTTTTTCAAGACTTTGCCTAATTTAGACCGCCCCGATATGCAATTTCACTTTGCACCTGTGATGGGTGAGGACATTCACGATTTGGCAAGTTTACCTAAAACAGAAGGATTTACGATTTTACCAACCATTATTACCCCTAAAAGTAGAGGTTATGTAGGCTTATATTCCAACAAAGCCACCGATGCGCCGCTGATTGACCCACAATATTTCTCAGATAGCAATGGAGAGGATTTAGCCACGATGTTGAGAGGGGTAAAAAAGGCAAAAGAAGTGCTTCTATCCGATGCTTTTGCTGCTTTCCGTAAAGAAAATCATTTGAATTTTCCCAAAAATTCGGAGACTGACGAGCAATTGATTGAACATATTTTGAACCATTGCGAAACCGTTTATCATCCTTGTGGTACGTGTACAATGGGTGTGGATGAGAATGCAGTTGTATCACCTGAGTCCTTGAAAGTCAGAGGATTACAAGGCGTAAGAGTAGTGGATGCTTCAGTAATGCCTGTAGTGATTTCGGGTAATACTAATGCTCCCACGATTGCCGTGGCGGAGAAAGCGGTGGATTTAATATTGGATTTTTAAATCAAAAAAGCCCTTTGGAGTGTTCCAAAGGGCTTTTTGATGCTAATTAGTTTTAATAATCTTCCGAATCAAGGACTTTTCTCCTACTTGTATTCGTAAGAAATAAACACCTTCTGATAACGATTTTAAGGATACATTGCTTTCATATTTGGTGCTTTTATTTGCCTGTATTTCGGTTTGTAGAATACTGCCCAAAGTATTATTCAAAGTCCATTTCATCATTTCGGGCTTATCCAAAACTAACTGAATATTAACAATTTCTTTACTGGGAACAGGAAAAACATTGAGATTTATTTCCTCCTCTTGCTCATTCGATAGAATCAAAACTTTAATATTGGCAGTTCCAGAAACTGTACCTGTGCCACAAATTGACCCTGATTTTTCTTGGAAGTCTTGCTTACCGCAACATTTTGCAAATTACTTTTGAAATTATTGGGACCCGTCCAAGCATAAGACTGCAGTGATTCACCCGTTGATTTTAGCGTCAAATAATCTCCGTTACAAATGGTAGAAGTTAATGCGATAATTACTCCCAAATTCATTTCATTAGAAGCTGCATAACAACCATTTTGGTAAGCTTCAACTTGGTAAGTTCCGCTTTGTTTCACTTTTAGCTGATAAATTTCTGCATCCGTTGCTTTCAACCTATTTTGATTGCTACTCTCTATCGCAACACCGTCTTTATACCATTGCTTAATTTCTGAATTGGCATGAAAGTTTCTATCGTAACCTCTAAAATTAAAGATTGTATAACCTTCATTTTTACAAATTGTCCGTTCTGTTTGTAAAACATCCCCATTAGAAGAAGAAACAATCAAGGGTATAAAATTAACATTATATTTAACCACTATTTTATAGGTGTTGTAGGAACCTCTACCTTTTATAATATTGACATAATATATCCCCTCAGCCTTAGTAACGGTTTTTAATCCATTCGCATTTTGAATTATTTTATCATCTTTATACCATTGAATAGAAGATTTACCCCAACCTGTCATGTCAGTTCTGAGAATGAGATTTGTTCCCTCACAAACATCAATATTTATACTTCCTTGCCCACTATTGCTCCACTCATTAGAATATGAATAAGATTCGGCGTAAACTATGGGAATGTACGGACAATCCGAATTATTGAATTTAATTTGACCAGAGATAGAGTTGTAATTACACCCAAATTCATCTTTGACATTAACAGTATAAAACCTTCCATACTTTTATTAATTCCCGAAAGCGTATTAAACTGGCTATTACCTACAAATCCATTGTGACCAGTCCAATTGAAGGTAAAATTATTCCCGCTATACCTTAGAATAAGCATTTAAATTCAGCCTTGCTCCATCCACACCCGAAGAAACGTACCATGACGCATCCAAGTTTACCAATTTTTGCAAAGAGTGTCAAGGTTGTTTTTCCGTTAATCACACAGATATTTTTACCTGCGTTGATATAACTGGCATTGGTAATGGAAGGGATTTGGTTGTTGGAGAAAAAATTGTTAAGACCCGACCATTAATAGGTTGTCCCACACGAGGCTTTAGTTGTAAAGTGGGTTTGCTATCAACACATAAGGGCGAGTTTGAGGTAATACTTTGTGCATTTGATTTACACCAGACACTGATAGTTAAAAAGCTGATCAATAGACGTTTAACCATGGCTTTTAAGTTGTTTTATATGGAGAAATTATAATACAAAGAAAGCAAATTTTTACTTAGTTACTATATCAGATTTATTACACGGTTTTTAGCGTAAAAACTAAAGTGTTTTACTCAATGATTCATAGACGAACCCTATCCATGAATGATTGTTTGGAGGGGTAAAAATAAATTACAATGCTTATTTTTTCACTAAATCCGAATCAATTAAAGATTTTTATCGTTAGTTTTGGAGTGAATAAAGGAATTAGGGAACTTAAAATTAGAGATTAGGAATTAGTAGGTAATAGATAAATGAATATAAAAATTATATGAGTTAATTCCCAAACAATTAGAAACTTGCTTAATTTCCATTTACTTGATCCCTAAACCCTAAGCCCTATAATCAAAATGCTACCAAAAATATTCTTAGAACAGCTTTGCGAGAAACACTCCAAGCCCAATACTTTTCCCGCAACTACGGTGGTAAAGGAACTTTTTACAGACATTATGCTGGCAATGTTCCCCGAACAAACCCAAAAACATTTTGGCTGTGTGGATGAATTGCAGGAAGCTTTTGACCAAATAGAGTTACGTTTAACTCGGATGTTGAGGTCGATGCAACAGCATTTGCAAGGCAGTCCACGCCAAACTGCGAGTGCATATATCCAACAGCTTCCAGAGATTTACAGAGTCTTACTCACTGACGTTCAAGCAATTATGGCGGGTGACCCAGCGGCTCAAAGTGAATATGAGGTCATTAGGGCTTACCCAGGATTTTATGCCATCATTTTGTATCGCTTGGCACATGCCCTCTTGAAATTGGACGTTCCAATTGTGCCAAGAATCCTGACTGAATACGCCCATTCCAAAACGGGCATCGACATTCACCCTGCCGCTGAAATTGACGAATATTTCATGATTGACCACGGCACGGGGATTGTAGTGGGAGAAACCACCACCATTGGCAAGCACGTAAAACTCTATCAAGGCGTAACATTAGGGGCATTATCAGTCAGTAAAGCCATGGCTTCTATGAAACGCCACCCAACCATTGAAGATGGCGTAGTGATTTATGCAGGAGCAACCATTTTAGGCGGAGAGACCGTTGTAGGAGCAAATTCTGTCATTGGGGGCAACGTTTGGCTTACTCGTAGCGTACCTAAAAATACGAAGATTTATCATCAAGAACAGGTTAAGATTTTACAGTAAATTATGATTAATTTTGATACAAATGGTAATGTTATACCATACGAGATATTAGAAGTATCTAAAAAAGAGTTTATAGACACTTTTATTTTTAATAGGCATAGATGGGGAATGTATGCAGAATACATTACATTTTGCAGATTATTGGAAGAAATGGGTGCTAAAAATTACTTCCAGTTGATTGATGGAAGTTTCACTACAAAAAAAGAATATCCAAAAGATATTGACATAGTTACTTTTGTTGATGCTGATTTTTTCAATAAA
>JANPIG010000729.1:0-1122 GCA_031424875.1 Cytophagales bacterium | reverse complement strand
TTCATTTAATAAATTATTCAAACGGTTGAAATGCCGATTATTAACCACTCGGCAATAATCTGCCGAGGTTTTCGCATCGTTGCCATACATTTTAGTGATAGAATTTTTCAAAGCATCAACCAATTGATTTTCCACATTTTTATGAACCAATACATAATCAGGAGCAATGCAGGTTTGTCCATTATTTAGAAATTTACCCCAAGCAATTTTTTCTGCTACATCTTTAATATTAGCAGTTTCATCCACAACACAAGGCGATTTTCCACCTAACTCCAACGTAACAGATGTTAAATTTTTAGCCGCTGCCGACATGACAATTTTACCCTCAGCAGGACTACCCGTAAAGAAAATGTGATTGAAAGGTTGTTCCAAGAGCAATGTCGAAACGCTGGCATCTCCCTCAATAACGGCTACTTCATTTTCTTCAAATAATTCCGAAAGCATTTTTTTTATTAATGCTGAAGTGTGTGGAGTCAATTCCGAAGGTTTCAACATGACCGTGTTTCCGGCCGCAATTGCTTGAACTAAAGGTTTTATGGACAAATTGAAAGGATAATTCCACGGAGAAATAATTAAGCAAACACCTTTAGGTTCAAATCTTACGTGGGCATACGAGCCAATCATGTTCATGGGCGTAGGCACTGATTGCGGTTTCATCCATGAATTAAGGTTTTTAAGTAAATGTTTAGTTTCGCCAACTACCCCTAAAATTTCTCCTAAATTAGTTTCGGCAGGGTTTTTCTTAAAATCAGCAAACAAAGCATCACCAATTTCAGCTTCGTGAGCAAGCGTCCAATCCAAAATTTTACGAAGTTTTTCTTTCCTAAGTTTTGCATCAGACTTAGCAATATTTTGTGCATTTGCCTTTTGAGCTTTAAAAATATTTGAAATATCTTCCTCAATCTGATTATTAATGATAATAGTATTCATGGTGATTTTATAAATAAATATTGCCTTTTACTAAAACTTAATAGATAAAAGTACAAAAATATCGTGAAATATTGGCTTTTAAGAGTTTATATAGTTATTTTACAACAAGATTAGTAATCAACCGTATTTATTTAGTAAAATCCTTGCCATTTGTACACAAAAAATGTCCAGTCGCCAATCGTGACATTTTTC
>JANPIG010000728.1:0-1930 GCA_031424875.1 Cytophagales bacterium | reverse complement strand
TTTAGGATAATTGATATTTTCAATGTTATCCTGTGGCGTGTGATAATCGGGGTGTAAGAGAGATGTGTACATAATGGAAGGAATACCCAAACGTGCGTAGGGGAGATGATCACTTCTGAAATACCAGCCCTCAATATGTTTAACATCGTCCCAACTTGAATCTAATTTAAAATTTGGACCTTCTTTATTTGCCTCCATGGTCATATTTACCAAATCAAGCGAATTTCTGTGAGGTGGCAATGAACCTAAAACTGTGGCACTATCAATATTGTTTCTACCAATCATGTCGCCATTTAACACCGCCACAATGCTATTAATGGGAACTGTGGGGTGAGCCGAGTAAAACCTCGAACCCAACAAACCCCGTTCTTCGGCACCATGAATGACAAATAAAATGGAGCGTTTGGCAGGTTTTTTAACAAAGGCTCTGGCATTGGTGAGCATGGCAACATCTACGCTTCCGTTATCGTCTGCTCCATAACAAATTGAGTCTCCTTTGATAACATTTCTGATACCATGCGCATCAGTATGCCCACTGTAAAGTACATATTCTGACTTTAAAACATTATCAGTTCCATCAATTTTACCAATAATATTAACGGAAGGATAAGGGTATTTTGAGACTATAATATTCGCTTTTAAATTAGCCATATTGCTCTGTAATTCCTTCTTACTATCCGCATGAAGCCAAATTACAGGGACGGTTGTGGTAAGATTTACATTCATGCCCCCATCAATGTCATAATTGCCCCGCTTGAAGTTTTCGTTAGCATCAGCCCAAGCATTTTCTGCGGTTTCATCTGCAACAAATATAATCGCAATGGCACCTCTATTAATTAGAGGGGCTCCATATTTTACAAAAATATTGCGACTATAACGCCAAGTTGGTAAAGAAATATTCATGTTAATTCCCTTTTTATTGGCTTCAATGGCAACAATTTTACCTTTTACATCCAATGTGCTGTCAATATCCAACGCATTTCCTAAATATATGATTGGGGCATTTAATTGGATATTAGCCATCTGTGAAATAGCTACATCTTTCCAAAGTGATAACTTTTTGTCATTCAATGAAATACTTGTTTGGTCAGAAATTTGATTTCTCCAAAGGGTGAAATATTGAAAATATGTCCCATCTTCACCGGCAGGTTTTAAGCCGATTGAACGATATTTTTCAGCTAACCACATGGAGGCTTTCAATTCATCCAAAGTACCTGCCGAACGCCCTTTAAAATGTGCATCAGCCAGTCCTTTTAAGTCTGTTTTTAAGTCTTCAATACGAATTGAACTTAAGGCTGGAGGTATATTTTGTTGTGCTAATACTGAATCAGAAATACAAGCAATGAGTAATAGTAAAAAGATTTTTTTCATGATGAAGTATTTTAAGTTTATGTTCCGTTAAAATTAACAATTTTTGAGAAAGTTTGTTAGTACATGTCTCTTTTTATCATTCTGAAGCTGAAAAATAAAAAGTCCCTCAGTATTAATTTTGAGGGACTTTTATGATGAATAAATTGGGAAATCTTAATTCATTCGGCTAACAGAATAAAGACTATATTCCTCGGTTTGCAGTACCAACGACCAATAAAATAAAGCCAACTAACAGCATTTCATAGTTATACTTTGACAATATATCTATGTGGGTAAAATGACCCAAAATGCCCAAAAGTCCAACGATGAGGGCAATAACCCAAAGTGTCATATTGGGTGCACTGGGCATAAATTTGTGATTTGCCATAATTATTTGATTTAGTTTAAGATTGAATAATTAATTATCAGGTCAACAATGACTTATTGTAAATGTAAGTAAATTAAAATTCCTAATGTCTTTATTTTGGAAATACTTTAAAATATATTAAATGCAAAAAGCCCCTCAGAATTGATTTTGAGGGACTTTTTGTTTACAAAAGGCGGATTGGCTTTTTTTAAC
>JANPIG010000727.1:0-2348 GCA_031424875.1 Cytophagales bacterium | reverse complement strand
TACCTGCAACTTTTTTCATCGACTTGATTTGTGCGTTACCACCCACACGTGATACCGAAATACCTACGTTGATGGCTGGACGAATACCTGCGTTGAAAAGGTTTGATTCCAAGAAAATCTGACCGTCGGTAATTGAAATTACATTAGTCGGAATATAGGCAGAAACGTCACCTGCTTGTGTTTCAATGATTGGAAGAGCCGTTAACGAACCACCACCTTTTACCAAATGCTTGATAGATTCTGGAAGGTCGTTCATTGTTTTTGCGATTTCGTCAGAAGTAGTAATTCTGGCGGCACGCTCTAACAAACGACTGTGGAGATAGAAAACGTCTCCTGGGTATGCTTCACGTCCTGGTGGGCGACGTAAAAGAAGAGAAACCTCACGGTATGAAACCGCTTGTTTCGATAAATCATCATAAATTACTAAAGCTGGACGACCTGTATCACGGAAGAATTCACCGATAGCAGCTCCCGTAAATGGCGCAAAGAATTGCATGGGAGCTGGGTCAGAAGAACTTGCTGCTACAATGGTTGTATAGGCCATTGCACCTGCTGCACGAAGCGTTTGCTCAATTTGCTTGATAGTCGAAGCCTTTTGTCCACACGCTACATAGATACAATATACTGGTTTTCCTGCATCAAAATATTCTTTTTGGTTGATGATTGTGTCAATACAAACGGTAGTTTTACCAGTCTGACGGTCACCAATTACTAATTCACGTTGTCCACGACCGATCGGAATCATAGCATCAATCGCTTTGATACCTGTTTGAAGAGGCTCAGTTACTGGTTGACGGAAGATTACCCCTGGTGCTTTACGCTCCAAAGGCATATCGTACAAATCGCCTGTGAGCGGTCCATTTCCATCAATTGGCTCGCCGAGTGTGTTCACCACACGACCGCAGATACCGTCTCCTACTTTAATAGATGCGATTTCGTCGGTACGTTTTACGGTATCGCCTTCTTTCACGCCCGAAGCGTCTCCCAACAATACTGCCCCAACGTTATCTTCTTCGAGGTTCAATGCTAAGGCTCTCAGGCCGTTTTCAAAGACGAGCAATTCACCCGCTTGTACTTTCGTTAGTCCGTAAATACGGGCTACACCATCACCGATTTGCAATACGGTACCTACTTCTTGAAGTTCAGCTTCGGATTTTGCTCCTGAGAGTTGCTCTCTCAAAATTGCCGAAACTTCATCTGGTCTGACTGATGCCATTATTTATAAGTTTTTTGTGATTTTTGTTCAGTAAAAAAGAGGTTTTAGGTTTTGGGTTTTAGGGGTTAGATATAAAAAATCTAAAATTCTGTAAACTTGACGACTAAACCGTTCCTTTTTCGGGTGCAAAATTATGGAAGAAATTTCACAATTCCATGATTTAAAGAATAAAAAGAGTTGATTTGTTATACTTTTTTGGGATTTTGCTGTAATTAAGAATTCGTTATAAAGTTATTATTTGATTTTTAAGAGAGTGTTTGAAAGAGACTCGTAAAAATACGTTTTAAAGAAGTGTAATTTTATTAAAAACAGCGAAATGAAAATTCATACCTATTTCATGGCAAATCCAGAATTTTGATAATCTACTTTCAACGCAACATTCTTACACTACAACCTTTTTAAACAATGTAACGTCTATTTAATATCGAAAGCCCAATTTTCAGCGTGGGTATTATAATAAATTTCCGTTCTTTGTAAACTAATGAAACTTTCAAAACCTTATCCATTCAAATAAAAAATCTGATGTGTAAAAAACTACCTTTCATTTTTCAAAAACTACTCATTTTCTTTATCTCAGTTGTCTTTGTTGGAAAAATTTCTGCCCAAAATCAAGAGATTCCTCTGCCCATGCTGGAAGGAAAAGTTACTGATTCTAAAACGGGCGAACCAATCATAGGTGCATCCATTTCCTTAGATTTTAAAAAATCGGGCATCATCACCGACTCAGTAGGTTATTATCAAATTTATCTTCCAGCTGGCGAATACATTATCAAGGTTAGTTATGTTGGCTATAAATCATTCAGGATAAAACTTATGCTTAATGCTGAAAAACGCCTCGACGTTCAATTAGAGGATGTTACCAAGACTTTAGAAGAAGTGATTGTATCCAGCCAGGCAACTCGAAAGGATATTCAAACGCCATCCTTGGGTGTAACTATTTTGAGTATAAAAGGCATTAAAAAACTACCTGCCATGATGGGCGAGATAGACATCATTCGTTCTTTACAGTCTTTGCCCGGGGTTTCGTCTGTAGGAGAAGGTTCAAATGGAATCAACGTTCGAGGGGGTGCCATTGACCAGAATCTAATTTATATTGATGATGCTCCCATTTTTAACCCAACTCATCTTTTTG
>JANPIG010000726.1:0-2246 GCA_031424875.1 Cytophagales bacterium | reverse complement strand
CTTTTGAGGTATAATTGAGCACTAATTGTGGCTCTTCTCCATCTACGCTGCGGGCTTTCCACAATACTTTATCAAAGCCTTTTAAGCCGCCGTGTAGGGCATTTTCTCCATTGTTAATGGCTAAATTATAGGTTTTGCCATCTAAGGTAAATTTCCCTTTGGCAATGCGGTTTCCATAACGTCCTACTAAGGCTCCAAAGTAGGGAACGCCTTTTTGATAGCCTGCCAATGAATCGCAACCGAGGGTAATATCTTCATAATTTCCGTCTTTGTCGGGGGCTGTCCATGATACAATTGTACCACCGTAGTTGCTTATACGTACCGTCATGCCAGCGGTGTTGCGAAGGGTGAAAATATCGGCGTTTTCTGTGTCAGATATGTTGCCAAAAGATTCTTGGGTGATGCCAGCCATAGGTTTATTGGGGCTTTTTTTGCAGGATTGCGTGAAAATTGAGGTAATAATTAATAAAGCTAATAAATTTTTCATGAGTGTTTTGTTTAAATTTTTCATGAATTTACCCATTATTTTATGAAATATTCAGCAAATTATTTTTTAGCAAAAATGTTGTTATAACTGTAACATGGCGGTTTGACGGTTCAACAGCCTTATTCGTGGTTGAAAATAAAGAATTATATACTATAGACAAGGCTGTCTGTGGTAGAGTTTGCAGATTAAAATTCGGTATAAGGATTTCTCAACTTAACCTCAGGTACACGGGGCTTTTTAGGGATAGATGGGATACTATTTTTTACAGAAATTAAGTTAATTTTTAAAAAACCTTCTTCGCTTTTGCAAGCCAATTGTCTTACGGACAAAGATAGTTTTACAGGGGTAGGAGTGCTTCGTTTCTTTCTTGGATAGTAAAATTATTCAATTCTAAATTCGGAATATCTATTGTTTGGGATAGTGCTTTGTTTGGAACGTCTGTATGTAGATGAAAATAAAGTAATTATCAGATAGAAATGATTAATTTTTGAGCTTTGAACTATGAGTCGAGATATTACTTAAAGCACAAAATCAAGCCTTACAGCAGCTGAATTACGTTTTCCGCTTTTTCTTTCTTGCCGAAGGGAATAGCACATTATTCAAAATTAAGCGGTAACCTGGCGAGTGGGGAAAAATATTTAAATCTGTTGATACTCGGTGAAAACCTCTTCTGCCTTCGGGGTCGTGTCCGCCGTAGAAAACCCATTGACCTAAACCAAATTCACCATAAATATAGCGGTCAGAAGTACGGCTCTCGCCCATGACTAAGACATTAGATTTCACGGTTTTTTTGTTGAAAGCATTAGTCTGACCCATAAATTCTCTAATATTGTGTTCGTGATTTTGGCAAAGCATGGCGGGAATAAAATCCCATTTTGCGGAGAAGTTAAAGAGATTGAAATAGCTTTCGTCTTCATCGTCAAAACGCCCATTGCTGACGTTGATATTGGAAAAAGAAATGCCTCCCCAGCCTCTTTCGCCCGATTCGCTGAGTTGTAAATTGAAATTTTGAAAGGCAAAAGTCTTGGTGAAATCCAGTTTAGATTGTGCACCGGGATCAATATCATCGCCATCAAATTGGCTACCCACAATGTCCACATCTTCAGCGGAAAGGGCAATATCAAGGGTTTCAGCCCCTGAACACATAGCAAAAAGAAAGCCGCCACCTACACAAAATTTCTTAATTTTTTTGGCAACGTCCAACTTCATTTCAGATACTTTGGCAAATTTCAACTTGCGAGCCAAACTGTATTGAGCCTCCATATCTTTTTCGCTCATACGCCTAAGATTTTTACCAAATTGACCTGTAAAATCTTCGTGGTGGAGGTGAAGCCAATCGTATTTTGCTAAATCTCCTCTGATAATTTCTTCATCATAAACCACTTCAAAAGGGATTTCAGCATATCGAAGCACTAATAGCACAGCATCAGTATCTTCAAAAGAAGCACTACTAATTTTGATGGGCGAATATACTGCAATTTTGGCGGCCTTAAAGAGCCTCATTACCTCCATATTTACATCAGGATTAGTAATTTCCCTTTTTAAATTTTGGACATCCGCATCAGAAATAACCTCAAAAGAAATGCCCCTGACCAAGCACTCATTTTCAAGATTTTTAGAATAATCAATTAAAAAACTACCACCTCGATAGTTGAGTAGCCAGTCTATTTCAGTATCGTTTTTAAGGGTAATGTACGCCAAACCGTAGGCTTTGAGATGATTGCTTTGAGTATCATCCATCGGAATTAAAATGGAGTTG
>JANPIG010000725.1:0-8204 GCA_031424875.1 Cytophagales bacterium | reverse complement strand
CAATATTTCTTTTGAATTATTAAAAAATTAAGCTACACTCACTATGCTTTTTTACAAAGGCACAACAATATATTAACTAACACATCACCTCTAAATTCAGAAATCATGAAAAAATTTACTCTATTTTTCTTATTTTGCCTATCTGTCTGCTTGTGTTTCTTTTCATCTTCTGCTAAGGATAAACCTCAAAAGGGGAAAAGTAAAACCAAAATTGTGAATGGTTCAAATATAACTGTCTCATTAGCTCCTCATCAAGTTTTAATTAAAGGTACAGATAATGGAGGTGATTCTATTATTGCTAAGAGGTGGATTCTTACGGCTGCTCATCTCAATATTGGTAGTAATACAGAATTTTATGCAGGAGTTGACAGTAGAGGAAATTTAGGAGCGGGGCAATCAAAAACAATGGAGGGCGACCCAAAAGATTTACCAGGTGCAGGCGGTGGGGGTGATAATTATATTAACGACTTGTGTTTAGTAAAAGTGAATTCTGATTTTAACTTCAACGGAAATGTTGAAATGATAAAATTAGCAAGTTCTACTAATTCAACTTTATGGACTCCCAAAAATGGTTCAATACCAGGTGCAAGACCTTATGTGTCGGGTTTTGGTAATACTGAATCAGGAGGTAGTTTATCCAACAGCTTGAAAAGAACACAAGTAGAAGTAACGTCAATTGACGATAATAATAATAAAATAAATGCGGGAGGAAATTATGGAGGGATAAATTATGATGCTTGTCAAGGTGATAGTGGAGGTCCTCTTTACGCAAGTACTAACCCAAATAGCAATAGTAGTCAATTTAATGTTTTAATTGGAACAGTAAATGGAGGGGCTGGTTGTGGAAATGGCGGTGCTTATATGAACGTTTCTAAGTATTTGGACTGGATTGTAAAAACTATTCATCAAACAGATACTCCTAATTTAATATGTAGTGGAACAAACTATCAATTAGAAAATATTGGTATCATGCCTGATGGTTGTTCTTTGACTTGGGCAGCATCCCCAGCTTACTTATTTACTACTTCGAGTGGCTCAGGTACTACGTTTTCAGTAAGTGGTGCTAATGGAGTATCAGGCGAAGGAAAAATCTCAATAACACTCACTACTCCTGATAATGTTTCTTACACTACGGATAAAATAGTTTGGGTTGGTTATCCATCAATTAATATTACTACCGATGGAACGTTTAACTTTTACGGAAATAATGCCTCTATCTGTAAAAGTTTTGGTTATTGTATGCAAGCAACATCAAATGCTTTGAGCGGTATTAGTAGTTACTCATGGAATACATTAACGTGGCCCGCTCCTTTTGCTGATCCTTCTACTTTAAGTGTTTCGGGTGACCAACTTTGTTTTGGCACACATAGTACTGGCACTTACCTAATTCAAGTCAATGCAAATGGTGTATGTGGAAGTAATCAAAAAAATCTTTTCATAACTGTTAATAATTGTGGGTACAGACTTTATCCTAACCCTGCTCAAAACGTTGTGAACTTAGAGTTTGAAAATCCTGAACAACCCGAAAGTATTCCTATTGCCGTAGAGATTTACGATGAAAAAAAGCAAAAGAAACTAAAATCTTTTGATTGGAGTAAAGCTAAAAGCAAGAAGAAAGAAATTGACGTAAGTGATTTACCAAGAGGCATACACTATGTGAAATTATATTTCGACAAGAAAAAAGAAGTAGAAACGGTTAGATTGATTTTAGAATGAAAAAGCTCATCTTATTTTCAACAATTCTCTTCTTAACAAACGGAGCTTGTAAAGAAGAAGAGATACCCCCATACAAAGAGTTTTTTGGATTTTATCAGGGTAGTAGTAATGCAAATCGTACACAAGATGTGTATTTCTGCGAAGGTAATAGATTAGAAATTAAAGATTTAGGTGATAATAAAGTTGAGATTAATACTTATTGCAATTCTAATCAGGAGTCAATTAATAATTTCAAAAATTTAAGTATTGAGAAAAGTAAAGTTGATTTCTTCGATGGAATTCGATGGTGTATGTCTTGTAAAAAGCAACCTGTTGAATACAGTTTAACTAATATAAAAACTGGTAAAGAAGTTGCATACTTTCACAAATCTGTTTTAATTAAGACTAATGGAGAGACTTCAACACAACGCCTATTTTTTGCGGATAGTTTGCTTTCAACCAAAGGGGTTTATCTTAGATTGTATTTTGGACTTAAAAAATGAGAAAAGTCATAAGTAAATTACATCTCATCGGATTAATGGGTGTAATCATGAGTATTTTTTGCATCTGATGGAGTTTTCTCAAACAAGTAGAACGGTCAACTTCTCGAAAGTTTTTTTTACTTTCGGGAAGTTGAATTAATTACCTCAATTTTAAATTCTCTTTATGCCGTGTCGCATCTCGATTAGTCTTTTTATCCAAATTTTTCTGTAAAGCCTCCGTCAAATTAATGCCCGTTTGATTGGCAAGGCAAATCAAGACAAATAAAACATCTGCCATTTCATCCCCTAAATCTTTGGCTTTATCAGATTCTTTTTCAGACTGTTCACCGTATCGTCGGGCAATGATGCGGGCTACCTCTCCGACCTCTTCGGTCAGCATTGCCATATTGGTCAATTCATTAAAATACCGAACGCCGATGGTCTTAATCCATTCGTCCACGGTTTTTTGGGCTTCTTCTATTGTCATTTTTGATTGATTGCTTTGCTGAAATAACTGCCCATGAACCCGCCAAACAGGCAAGGCAAGGGACTTATGAAAGTGATAAATTGAAAAGTAGTATTGTTCAAAGGCTGAAAACCAAAGATTTTACAGGCAAAATATCCTGCAAAAATGCCTGCAATGAGTTGAATGGCATTAATCCAGCCTTTTTTAGGCTGTAAATATCCCAATAAAATAGCGAAAAGCAAGGTTAATAAAATAGGGTAATGAATGGTAGTGCTTTTCAAACCGATAGAAATAATGATAGCCACAGCCACCACAACAAGAAATGTATTACGAATCATATTTTATTTTTTGAATCAATCATAATGGTTACGGGTCCATCATTCACCAAAGATACTTTCATATCTGTTCCAAATTCACCCGTTTGAATGGTTTTTCCTAAAAGATTTTCTAATTGAACAATCATCTTTTCGTATAAAGGAATGGCAATTTCAGGTCGGGCGGCTTCAATAAAACTGGGGCGATTACCTTTTTTTGTACTGGCATGAAGCGTGAACTGACTGATTAACAAGATATTACCGTTGACGGATTCCAAATCTAAATTCATTTTTCCTTCTTCATCCGAAAAAATTCTCATGCCCACAATTTTCTTAGCGAGCCATTCTACGTCTTCATGAGTATCTGTATGCGTAATACCCAAAAGTACCATAAAACCCACGCCAATTTCGCCTTTTATTTGCCCCTCAATTTTGACGGAAGCCTCTGAAACTCTTTGTAGTATCGCAATCATTTTAACAGGAGTTAAATTTATCAACCACATAGGGAGGATAGAAATGTTAGAAAGTTTGAATAAATTTTTTACTCTATAGATAGGATAGTGATGTTAGAAAATGTATCTAAAAACTATCTTTTCTATCATTTCTATGTGGTTAAAATGTGGTAAAAAAAGCCGATAAAATTAATCAATCGAAAGTTTAAGTCGTTGATTTTTTGAAAATAATGTTACCTTTCTGAAAATATTCAAAAACAATACTATGAAAAACTTCCTAATTTCCCTTTTACTATTTTCTCCTTCCATCATTTTCGCTCAAGAAAATAAATCCCCGATAAAGGCAGCACAAGTTTTCTTGAAATCTTTGGATGAAAAACAATTAGCAAAAGCTACCTTTCCCTTTGAAGATGAAGAACGTTTTAAGTGGTTTTTTGTACCCATAGAAAGAAAAGGTTTGCCCTTGCGTGAAATGAATGAGACTCAAAAAGCCTCTGCAATCGCTTTATTGAAGGCTTCTGTGAGTAAACAGGCTTCTGAAAAAGCCATTGCCATTATGCAGTTGGAGATAATTTTGAAGGAAATTGAAAAATTAGCTCCTGATAATGACCGTCGGCATCCAGAGAAATATTATTTTACTTTTTTTGGAAAACCAGATGCCAAAACTCCTTGGGCTTGGCGCATTGAAGGGCATCATGTTTCGCTGAATTTTTCTTCGGTGGATGGTAAAATGTCTTCGGCTACTCCCTTCTTTTTTGGTTCAAATCCTGCCCGAGTTCCGAGTGGGCCAAATGAGGGAAAAGAAATTATGAAAGTAGAATCTGATTTAGGTTTTCAGATGGTGGCCTCTTTGACCGAGGCACAACAAAAGCAAGCCATTTTATCGGAAATCGCTCCCAATGACATTTATACGTTCAATAATAGAAAGGCAAAATTAGATAAATTTGAGGGAATTAGTTTTGCCGAAATGACCAAAGCGCAACAGCAACTGATGATGAAATTGGTGGGACATTATGTCAATAATTTTTACCCAGGATTTAGAGAAGATTTTATGGCAAAAATTGAAAAAGCAGGTTTAGACAAACTATATTTTACGTGGATGGGTAGCAAAAAATGGGGTGCAGGACATTATTACCGAATCCATAATCCAGTGCTATTGATTGAATATGACAACACTCAAACCAATGCTAATCACGTGCATACCGTAGTGAGAGACATCACGAATGATTTTGGTGATGATGTATTGATGAAACATTATCAGGAGAGTCATTAAGTATTTGTGGGTTATAGGGATTATGGGATTCAGGGGTTTTGGGCTTGTAGGATTTGATACTACCTTGATGAAACCTAAAATTAGCTGCTCACCAAATCCCTAAAACCCAAACCCCCAAATCTCTACATTAATAAATAGACAATCAACAGATACACCCCATAGCCCAAAAGGTCATTGGTTGTGGTGATGAAAGGTCCTGAAGCAATGGCAGGATTAATATCAAAACGATTTAAGACTAAAGGCGTGATTGTTCCCATAAAAGAAGCCAAAAGCACCACTGAACAAATGGACAATGAGACGGTTAATGACAATTGAACATTGGCACTATCAATAATTAGTGAACCCAGAAAGGCAAAAATGCCAGCAATAACTGCGTTGAAAAAAGCTACTTTCAACACTTTCAAAAGGCGTTCTTTCAAGGTCATATCCATAGCCGATTTATCCGCCAAACTTTGCACAATTATGGACGAAGATTGTACGCCCACATTGCCACCCGTTGAACCAATCAAGGGAATAAAAAAGGCAACAGCTGGAATTTCTTTAAGAATATCTTCAAAATTATTAATTAATTTTGCCGCAAAAAAACTACCCACCATTCCCCCCAACAACCAAGGCAAACGTGAACGCACCAAACGCCAAACGGTATCATCCTCCTCCACATCTTCCGAAATACCCGTCATAGCTTGAACGTCTTCCTGAGCTTGTTCGGTGATAAAATCTACCACATCATCAATGGTAATTCTTCCCAACAATCGCCCTTGAATATTTACTACTGGCACGGCATCAAGGTCATATTTTTGCATTATATCAGCTACTTCCTCACCTGTGGCGGTGGTCTTTACCGATACAATATCTTCGTCATAAATATCCGCTACTTTTGCTCCTCTTTTTGCTAAAATAATCCGCTTTAAAGAAACTCTTCCCTTCAAAATAATATCATCATCCACCACATATACAGAATAGACGTTTTCAATATCTTCTGCCTGCCTTCTGATTTCATCAATACACTCAGTAACGGTTTGTTTTATATTGATTTTGATTAATTCTTTTTGCATTAAGCCACCCGCAGAATCTTCATCATAGTGCATCAAATCATTTACAAAACGAGCTTGTTCTTTATCTTTCAAAAGCCCAACTATGTCTTCGGAAATACCCTTGGGCTGTTCGTTAAGAATATCAACGGCATCATCAGAATCAATTACGTCAATATATTGAGCAATTTCGTGGGAGGTGAAGTTTTTGAGAAATCTTTTACGGTCGTCGGTGTCAAGATTTGTAATAATTTGGGCAGCTAATTTGGTATCTAGTAATTTTACCAAATAATGAGCATCATCACCACTTAATTCATCTAAAATATTGGTTATATCAGCAGGATACAATTCGTCCATTTCAGTCTTGATAAAATCATTATCTTGCTGACTGATAGCGACTTGTAATTTTTCGAGATACTCTTTTGTCAGTTCAAAAGGAGTCAATTCAAAAGGCTGCTGAGTGATTTGTTCCATATTTTTGTTAGAGAATTATTTAACCCTTACAAGCGTTTAAAACGCTTGTAAGGGTTATTAGAAGGGTTTAAAATAGCATAAAAATACATTTCTACCCAAATTTAAAACTTCTTTCTTGAATATCTCCCATAAATGGAAAAAGCCTTCCAGAATTAATCTGAAAGGCTTTTTAAATAGCTATATTTTCTAAAAATTAATCATTACTTCGTCTGCCCGAAAGCAAACTGACGTAATACAACAATTGAGCCAACATACCCAAAGCCGCTGCAACATAGGTCATAGCCGCCCACCAAAGGGCATCTTTTGCCATTGCTTGCTCCTCTGCAGTTACTACATTTTTAGATTCCATCCATGCTAAAGCTCTACGGCTGGCGTCAAATTCTACTGGTAAAGTTATAAAGCTAAATAAAGTAGCTAAGGCAAACATCACCACACCAATGGATAAAACTAATTTATTTCCTGTGGAGTACAAAATCATCATCCCCACCATCAAAGCAATAGGCATAAAGTTGTTGGCAATATTCAAAACTGGCACCATCGAGCTACGGAATTGTAGCATCGAATAAGCTATTGCGTGTTGCACAGCGTGTCCGCATTCATGAGCCGCCACAGCTGCTGCTGAGGCACTTCTACCCTGATAAACATCTGGGCTAAGGTTTACCGTTTTGTCGGCTGGATTATAATGGTCGGTCAATTGCCCTTCCACAGACATAATTCTTACGTCAAAAATATTGTTATCCCGTAACATTTTCTCGGCAATTTCTTTACCCGAAAGCCCATTATGAAGACCTACTTCTGAATATTTTTGAAATTTACTTTTCAAACGCCATTGCACAAACATTCCAATTCCTGCAAAGACCAATGTGATTACATATATTCCTATCATGTTTTTTATATTTGTTTAATTTTATCAATCAAACTTGTGGTTGAATAACCTTTTACCAAGGGGATTGTTTTTACTTCGCCTCCTTTTGCTACAACAAAATCTGCCCCTACAATAGTTTCAACTGTGTAATCGTCTCCTTTTACTAAAATATCGGGTTTTATGATTTCAATTAATTCTTTTGGTGTGGGTTCATCAAAAAGTACTACGGCATCCACAAATTCAAAGGCCGCCATCATCCGTGAACGTGCATACTCATTTACTACAGGACGAGTTTCACCTTTTAGTCTTTTTACAGACGCATCGGTATTTAAGCCCAAAACCAACTTATTTCCTAAGTTACGAGCCTTTTCTAAATAATCTATATGTCCTAAATGTACAATATCAAAACAACCATTGGTAAAGACAATTTTCTTGGCTTCATTTTGCCATTCTTCAACCTGCTTTTTGAGGTTTTCGAGGGTATGAATTTTGTTTTCTGTCATGTTTAGGGATTAGGGAGTGGGGAGTGGGGATTGGGGAGTGGGGATTTTCGCATAACCTAATCCCTAATTACCTAATCCCAAGTCCCTAACTTTTACTTTTAAAAATTGATACTAAAAATATAACCATTCCAATTACCAAAGTTACTAACATTTGTGAACTTTGGATGAAGGTCGAAAGCGTTCCTGCATCGTCTTTTGAAAGGCCGTACATCGTTACTAATACGGGTGAAACGATGGCAGTAATAGTTCCTGCACCGCCTGGCGAAGGTAAAATCATAGCTAAGGCTCCTGAAACTAAAACCGTTAAACCCGCAATAGGAGGCAAAACAGAAAACTTAGGAATGGCAAAGAAAAGCACATAACCCATTGAATAATACATCGCCCAAATCAAGATAGAATAGAAGATAAATAAGGGAGGATTTTTAAGATGCCTAATACTCAATAGCCCATCCAAAAGCCCTTGTAATTTTTCTATAATGGTCTGAATGATAGATATTTGCAATATTTTTTTACGGAAAATAAATAATACAAAGCCAATGATAATAATTCCTATTAACAAAAAGAAAATAAGATTCGATTTCCCCGATTTCTCTTCTGCATTTTGAGCCATTTGCTGATTGATAAAAGCCCAAAGTTTATCAAAATCAAT
>JANPIG010000724.1:0-1358 GCA_031424875.1 Cytophagales bacterium | reverse complement strand
GCGGCTTTGGCAGTTTCTGATATTCCTTTCAACGGACCAATTTCAGAAGTTCGGGTAGCAAAAGTTAATGGAGAATTTATTATTAATCCTCCATATTCTCAAATTGCGGGTGCAGAAATAGAAATGATTGTGGCTGCAAATGCCAATGATATTTTGATGGTAGAGGGTGAAATGACAGAGTGTTCAGAAGAAGATATGTTAACTGCCTTACGTTTAGCACATGAAGCAATCAAAGTTCATTGTACTGCTTTAGTTGAATTTGGGCAAATGGCTGGTAAAACAGAAAAGCGAGTTTACTCTCACGAAACACACGATGAAGATTTGAGAAAAACACTTTGGGAAGGTTATTATGATAAATTCCTTGGGGTTGCTAAATTGGCAAATCCAAGCAAAAGTGGCCGTAGAGAATCTTTCAAAGCTATAGAGGCAGAATATTTTGATGCTTTGCCTGAAGATTCTACCGTAAATAAATCCTTAGCGAAAGTATATTTCCATGATATCGAGAAAGAAGCGGTTCGTCAAATGGTGATTAATGAGCGTTACCGCTTGGATGGTCGTAAATTAGATGAAATTCGTCAAATTACTTGTGAAGTAGATTATTTACCTTCTCCACACGGTTCAGCAGTATTTACTCGTGGGGAAACTCAATCATTGACTACCGTAACATTGGGTACGAAAATGGATGAGCAAATTGTAGATCAAGTAATGGAATCTGGTTACAATCGTTTCCTTTTGCATTATAATTTTCCAGGTTTCTCAACGGGTGAAGTAAAACCAAATAGAGCACCAGGGCGTAGAGAAGTGGGACACGGAAATTTGGCCATGCGTTCTTTGAAAAAAGTATTGCCTTCTGATGCTGAAAATCCTTATACAATTCGTGTGGTTTCTGATATTTTAGAATCAAACGGTTCGTCGTCAATGGCAACAGTTTGTGCTGGAACGTTGGCTTTGATGGATGCTGGTATCAAAATCTCATCTCCAGTTTCTGGAATAGCCATGGGATTAATTTCTGATCCTAAAACGGGTAAATATGCCGTGTTGTCTGATATTTTAGGTGATGAAGATCACTTGGGTGATATGGACTTCAAAGTAACTGGTACAGAAAAAGGAATCACAGCGTGTCAGATGGACATTAAAGTTGATGGACTTTCGTATGATGTATTAGTAGAGGCATTGAACCAAGCAAAACAAGGACGTTTGCACATTTTGAATGAAATGAAAAAGGCAATTACTGCTCCAAGAGCGGATTTAAAGCCTCATACTCCACGTGCTACGGTTATCAAAATTATGAAAGACCAGATTGGTGCCGTAATCGGGCCAGGAGGTAAAGTTGTTCAGGATATTCAAAAACAATCGGG
>JANPIG010000723.1:0-3002 GCA_031424875.1 Cytophagales bacterium | reverse complement strand
TTGTTTTATTGTTATTCAGTGGGGGTTATCACATCAAACAGTTTTATTTATCTTTTAATATATAATCCAAAATCGGACTGCAAAATTATGAAAACTCTTGGAATATTCCACGTTTGGAGCAATCTTTTATCTTAGGGATTGGGGAATTTGGGATTAGGGATTTGGGAAATCAGAAATAAGTCTGTCAAATCTCATTATGAAGGCTTTTCAAAAAGGATGCCAATGTTAGAGAATAGAGGTTAGATTACAGAGGTTAGAGAATATCGTTCAACTAAGAAATAACGTTACTGTGTAATCTAATCTCTATTCTCTAAACTCTGTAATCTAAAAATCATCTCGACCTAAGCCAATTCTCTGGATTCAACTTATCGAAGGTTTTCCAAACTTGAAAGTTAATTTCAGAAGTACCATCATTATCCGTAGCCACAACACCAATCTTTTGCCCTGACTTTATTTTCTGCCCGTTAGCAACTGCTACGTTGGATAATTTGCTATAAACCGTAAAATAATCTCCGTGTTGAACCGCCACAATCATATTAGCCCCAGGAATCGCTACTACCGACTGCACTACGCCATCATATACTACCTTCACATCATTACCCGCACTAGTTTGGATATCTACGCCATTATTGTTTGTCCGAACCCCTTTTAAAACGGGATGATTATGAATCCCAAAATGATCAGACACAAAACCTGAACTCACGGGCCAAGGCATACGTCCTCGCAAGGCTGAAAATGAGGTTGCCAGTTTGGTTTCTTCAGCATTCATAGCAATAGCTTTTCGATTTTCTTTAGGCAAATCTTCACGGTCGGGTTTACTGGCACGTTCACGTTCTTGCGATCGTTTTATTTCCCGCTCTACAATACGGGCTATCATATTTTCCAAACGTTCAACAGCTTGCTTATTACTCGCTAACTGATTCCTAAGCACTTTTTCCTTTTTATTCAATTGTCCTACGACTTCCGATTGCTTTCCTTTTAATACTTGCAAACTTTGCGTTTCCGTAATCTTTTCCTTCAAAACAGAGGCTTGTTCTTGCTTTTTCTGCAAGATTTTCACTTGTTCTGCCAATAATTCAGTTCTAACCTTTTGAATCAAAACTGCCTGTTTTTCACGGGCTTCTGAATATTGTTGGAGGTATTTATATCTTCTGACTAATTGGTTAAAATTTGCCGACGAAAACAAGAAACTCAATTTATTAAAACGATTACTGGTTTTGGCAGATGCAAAAATCATTTTGGCATATTCAGACTTTAGTTTTTCTAAGTTGCCAGAAAGTTCGGTGGTTACTTTGGTGAGTTCTTGTGCCTCATTTTCTAGTAGTTGCTGATTTTCTGAAATAATATCAATCTGTCTGGTCTGCTTATTAATTCGCTCGCCAATGGCATTTAGTTTACCAACTGAAACCTCTTTTTTCTGTTCAGTTTTCTCAATAATTTTATTAATTTCCTGAATTTTTGCTAAATTATCTCGCTTGATAGCCTCCAGTCTATCACGACGACTCACTCGCCTACGCCTTTGTGCATGAACATCTACAAGCATGAGACACAACAAAACAAGAAGCAGTCCTGAAACAAATTTCGGGGCTGCCTTTCTGAATTTTATATGTTTGGTAGGGTTTATGGGAGTATGGATTTTTTGTTTGAATTTTATGAAGACTTATTTCTGGGAATATGAAGAATTCCCAACTCACTACCCCTGATAATGCACGTTACGAATCAATTTCAAATCATTCAACTCCTTGATAATCACTACATTTTGGGCAGAAATAATCCCTCGATTTACCCAATTAGAAACTGTTTGTGGGTTCTTGATGCTATGTAATTTACAGTAGCTCACAATCGTAGTCCACTCAGGAAATGCGTAGGTAATTCCTTTATATTTTACCTCTGGGTCGTTGGCTACAATCTCTACTTTTTGCTTTAAAATATTGGCTCTTTCCAATAAAAAGGCAGCAACTCCTTCGATGGGTTGCTGAGCATTTTCAGCTAATATTTTATCTACTTCTATTCCCAAAATTTCAATTTCAGAAGGGTTTTTAGCTTCATCAATTTTCTGAAAAATTGTTCTTAATTTATCGACAGTTTTCATTTTGATTTTTCGTTGTTAAGTTCAGCTAATTGTTTGTTGATTTCCAGCAATAAATCCAGTAGTTCATCTATTTCGCTTTGCCCTAATTTACTTTGTTGATTGTTTAATACTTGCTCGTAAATCTTCTTCTCAGATTCGAGCATCAGCACTTTAAATTGTTTAATTCATGGTTAGGTTTATGTAAGAAAGAAAAAAAAGACTATTATTTCTTCAACAATTTCTCAGGAACTTTAAAAGGGAATTCCAAAGGCGTTTCTAATAACTCTACCTTCGTATGCTTGATATTCACTACCGTTTGATACATCTTTTGGTCTTCATTAGACTTATAATCTACTGTTATCAAACTCGAATTTGGGAATAAATATTGATTCAACATCGTAAAATCATTAAAATCCAGCGTCAATTTATTATTAGTATCTTCTTGAGTTAATAACAATTTTTTTAGCTTCTTATTCTCACCTATATAATTATCAATCAGCACTTTATCTTGCTCTTGCTTCAATAAATAATACTCATTTTCACGCACAACTCTTGACTTATTTTTCTTAAAAGGACGATTGCCAACAATTAATGACTGAAGAATATCATAGTTAACATTAAACTTAAATTTTTCTGCAAAATCTGTATAAGTGTATTCATTATATTCACTATGAATTTTGTCGTAAAGTTTGACAACATTTTTATCAAAAACAGCAGTGGCTACCGAAAAACCCAAAGCGGATACATTCATCCAAATTAAGCTATCTTTTTTCATCCTGATATCTACATTGACATTCTGACTTTCCTTTGGTGTTTTTATAGAAACCTTTGCTTTTGCTTTCAAATACTTAAAATCAATATCTTCAATTTTTAGTTTATCTTCTTCATTTTCACCCATTTTTACGGGTACATCTGCAATGATAACTTTTGC
>JANPIG010000722.1:0-4532 GCA_031424875.1 Cytophagales bacterium | reverse complement strand
TTGGTTTTCACTTCTTCAAAAGATAAATTCTCTGGTCTGGGTGGTCTTTTTTGCGCAAAAATTCTTCCTGCTTCTGCTACGGGTTCAAGTAATCCTGTAACAGTGCCTACCAATACCAGCCCAAACACAAGCCCAGCAATAGTGAATTCTTTTTGAAATTTTCCAGATTTTTTTTCTTTAGAATAACCAGTAATTGAAGACCAATTATTAATAATATGGAAAATAGCAAAACCCACAAAAATTAGTCCAAAGATTGTATGGGTAATTTCAACGGCGTGGGCTTTCTGTTTTATATATAATAAGATACCTGTGATTGATAAACTCAAAAATGCGAAAGCCACAGAGAGGCTGATGATATTTTTCTTTTTCATGATTAAGATTTTTATTTACAAAATTATACCATTTCAGGTAAAACACCTTTTTTTGCTTGAGATACTATCAAAATTAGTTCAGAAATCAGCCCTGTCCAACCCGTTTGATGTGCTGCTCCCAAGCCCTTGCCCGTATCACCATCAAAAAATTCATAAAATTGTAATAAATCTTTAAAATTAGGATCTGATTGCATCTTTTCGTATTTTTCATACATCGGTCTTCGTCCATTCTTATCTTCTTTAAATAAGTTAATTAACCGTTGTGAAAGACTCAAAGCTGCTTGTTTTATGCTCATCATATTGCCCGAATCCGTTGGATATTCCACTTCATAATCATTGCCATAATAACTCTGAAACTTTAATAATGAGTCAATTAGCAGGAAATTCATAGGAAACCATATCGGTCCACGCCAATTGGAATTTCCGCCAAACATATTGCCAGTTGATTCTGCAGGGGTGTAGTGAACCTGTAAGATATCACCATTACTACGAAATTGATAAGGATTTGCCTGATGAAATTTTGAAAGTGAACGAATACCAAAATCTGACAAAAATTCAGACTCATCAAACATTCTTTTCATAATCATTTTCATGCGATGACCTCTTAAAATTGCCAATAATCGGTTTTCTCCCCTTCCTGCTTCATACCATCGTGAAATCAAGCCCGCCAAATCAGGGCGGTTAGCCAAAACCCATTCTACCCTACGTTTGAAATCTGGTAACCTTTCTAATAAATCAGGGGTAAGAATCTCTACGGCAAAAAGTGGAATTAGCCCAACCATCGACCTTATTTTCAAAAGTTCACTTTTTTGGTCGGGTAGGTGAAGTACATCATAATAAAATTGGTCTTCTTCATCCCAAAGGCTGATATCATCGCCTCCCATGGATTGCATTGCTCCCGCTATATGCAGAAAATGCTCAAAAAATTTGGAAGCCATATCTTGATAAACAGGACGTTCTAAGGCAATTTCACAGGCAATTCTAAGCATATTTAGGCTATACATTGCCATCCAACCTGTGCCATCTGCTTGTTCCAGATGTCCTCCTGCGGGTAAGGCAGCTGAACGGTCGAAAACGCCGATATTATCCATTCCCAAGAAACCTCCACCAAAGATATTATTGCCTCCTTGATCTTTCAAATTGACCCACCACGTAAAATTGAGTAATAATTTATGGAAAATTTTCTCTAAAAATTTCACATCACCTTTGCCATTTATTTCTTTATCAATTTCATAAACTTTCCACGTAGCCCAAGCATGTACGGGTGGATTCACGTCTGAAAATGACCATTCATAAGCGGGAATCTGTCCGTTGGGGTGCATATAATATTCACGTAGGATAACAGCCAATTGACGTTTGGCAAAATTAGAATCAACTCTTGCCAAAGGAATAGTATGAAAAGCTAAATCCCAAGCTGCAAACCAAGGATATTCCCATTTATCAGGCATAGAAAGAATATTAGCAGCATACATATGTCGCCAACCCGAATTTCTTCCGAATTTGCGGTAGCCTGAGGGTGCGGGCATGGCTGGGTCGCCGTTTATCCACTCATTTACGTTGTAATAATACCACTGTTTTGTCCACAACATTCCTGCATAAGACTGTCGTTGAATTTTCAGTAATTCAGAGTCTTTTACATCCTGTTGAATTTCTTCGTAAAACTGATTTGCTTCACGAATCCGTTTCTCTACAATATCTTCAAATCCCCCAAAAGGCTCTTGAATAGAGTGATCTACCAAACGCAAACGTACCGTAACGGATTCGCCAGCTTTCACTATTTTTTGATAATGGGCGGCAGCTTTTGAGCCAATATTGTTAGGGTTTATTGCCTTCAAATCACCATCTACTACGTAATCATTGATGCCATCTTTGGTATAGGGGGAGAAATTGGCCACACTATAGAGCCGTTCAAAATTGCTTTCGTTTTCTGTAAAAAGTAACTCGTCTGCGGCTTCACAATATAATTTAAAGTGTCCAACATTCTTGTTATCAATATCAATGGCTTTGTTGGAAATACCCGTCATCATGGGCTTATATTTGAATTTGTCGTAGCCCCAACTCCATGTATTTCTATACCAAACTGTGGGTAAAATAGTCAAAGGAGCATCTTTTATACTTCTATTATGTGCGGTGATTTTGATAAGAATATCCTGTTCATCGGCTTTGGCGTATTCTATAAAAACGTCAAAATATTCATCCTTATCTAATATTCCTGTGTCAAGTAACTCATACTCAGGTTGTAAACGAGTTCGTTTTCTACTTTCTTCTACTAATTTATCGTAAGGGTATGCTTTGATAGGATATTTATAAAGCATTTTCATGTAGGAGTGCGTAGGTGTAGAGTCCAGGTAATAATATAATTCCTTTACATCTTCGCCATGATTGGAGTCATTACCGGTTAAGCCAAAAAAACGTTCTTTCAGAATATGATCGTTATGATTCCAAAGGGCAAGAGCAAAACAAATATGGGATTTATTATCAGAAATTCCAGCAATGCCTTCTTCGCCCCAACGATAAGCAATTGAGCGAGCCATATCATGTGAAATAGCATTCCAAGCATCCTGATTAGGTGAATAATCTTCTCTAACAGTTCCCCATTGGCGTTCAGAAAGGTATGGTCCCCATTTTTTCCAACCTTTATTATCTTCACGTGTGTTTAATCGAAGTCTCTCTGCGTTAATATTTTTACTCATAATGTTTTCTATAAATGCTGATGATAAAAAGTAATGAAGTTTATTCAGTTAATTTCAGCAAAACAATAAGGATTTACTTAAATTCTAAACTTCAAACTTTATTGCAACTATTTGCAACTATTTGATAATTGTTTGCAAAAAAATGCAAAACAATTATCAAATTTAACAAAAAGACAGTAAGCAACCATGAGATAATGAATTAAATCTTAGGAACTCGACTCAATAATTAAAAGTAAGGCCTACGCCAAAGCCCATATCGCTATCATAATGCGTGGAAAATCCTAAGTTTCGAGTAGCAATATATTTGAAACCTGCCATATATTCTTTATCGGTATTGACCATGAAGTTCATTCTAAAGCGTTTAGAAATTGGTAAATCATTCCTAACAAGTTGTAATCTGACTTTACCATCATTAAAAACTTCAGACTGAAACTTTACTAACATAGGTAGGGTATATTCAAAACCTACGCTGAAAACCGAACGTTTATCTTTGGTATTAGTTTGTCCAAAAAGGTTTTTTTCCTGATTATCCATACCTAATTGACGATATCGCCAGTCGAAGCCGATAAAAGGCATAAACCACTGCATCTTACCAAGATACCTACCTATATGGGTTTCTACTTCATATCCATGACTATCATTATAGCCTAAACGCCATTCTGTCTCAAAATTCCAGCGTGTATTTGAAAGCATTGCCATGCCATCAATTCCGTTATTGGCAAAGTCGCTTTCTGTCATGAAATTAAATTTTCTATCGTCGGCAAAAAGTTTGCGCTGAGCCAATTTAGGACTAGGTATTTCAGGATTCGGCGGTGAATTTTCGTATCTGAAAACCCTTCCCATTCCAGCCATCATGTGATAGAGGATATGACAATGAAAAAACCAATCTCCGCTTTCAGTGGCGGCGAATTCTAAGGTATCAGTTTCCATTGGCATAATGTCCACTACATTTTTCAGAGGAGCATAATCGCCTTGTCCGTTGAGCAGCCTGAAATCATGTCCGTGTAGGTGCATGGGGTGTCGCATCATAGAACCGTTGTATAAAATTATCCTAACGTTTTCCCCTTTTTTAATCAAAATTCTATCCGCTTCTGATACCACTTTATTATCCAAACTCCACACGTAACGATTCATATTTCCTGAGAGTTCAAAGCGTAATTCTTTGGTGGGAGCTTTGGGCAAGGTGGTCTTCTTAGTCGATTTCAACATGGCATAATTGAGCGTAACGATATCAGAAATTTTATTACTATTATACTGATTTTCAGATGGTTCTGTTTTTGAATCATTACTTTTACTCATATCCATTCCTTTCATATTGCTCATGTCGTGCATCCCTTTCATGTCCATCATAGACCCATTATTAGCTTGGTTTTTGGAGGTATTATCACCCGTAATTTCTGGATACATCACCACATTCATATCCATCTGATTGAGGCTCATACTCATGCCCATATCATCTAAATCACCG
>JANPIG010000721.1:0-5578 GCA_031424875.1 Cytophagales bacterium | reverse complement strand
AACTTCCCGAAAGTAGAAGGAACTTTCGGGAAGTGCCTTAACAATTTTACCCAAGATGCAAATACTCCATAATTTGAGCAATACAACTTGAAAATAAATCGGGTTTTAAAATTAAGGTAAATGCCAAGCCAAAAGCAGCTCCGTAAAGGTGAGCAGAATGACCAATATTATCCAAGTTTTTCTTTGACATATAAAAAGAATAGGCACTATACAAAATGGCATACACAAAGGCTGGTACTTGAATAAAATATACGTAAATAGTGGAAGTTGGCTGAAATAAAATTGCCGAGAAAACTACCGCAGAAACGCCCCCAGAAGCTCCCAAAGCGTTATAATGGCTATCATTTTTGTGGTCGGCATAAGAAGGAATGTTGGCAATAATGATTCCTAATAAATACAAAACTGCAAACAAAACTCCGCCCATTTGCTCGCCAAAAATGCCTGAAAAATAATATTCTACAATTCGTCCGAAGAAGAATAAACTGAGCATATTAAAAAACAAATGTCCATAATCAGCATGAAGAAATCCCGATGTCAAGAAACGATGATATTCCTTATATTTCTGAACGGCGTAAGGATTCATAATCCATTTGTTCATAATATCAGCATTATTCCAAGCATAAAGGCTAATGGCAACGGTAATTCCTATAAAAATATACGTTAATGTCATAATGGTAATTGTTGAATTTTGAATTGTTGAGTTGTTGAGGTTTTATTGGATGGCATAAAACTTGTTGAAGTGTTAAGAAATAAGGTTCGAATTGCTACATTTCAACAATTCAACAATCCAAACCTCAACAATTCATTAAACCTCTCTATCAATCAACACTTTAAATAAATCAGTAAGTTCAGCCTTGCGTTCTTCATCTACTTTTAGGCGTGAAAGAGCTTCCAAACCTTTATCAAAATAATCGTTGATTCGTGCTTCTGCTAATTGTTTTATGCCTAACGAATCATAGATTTCTGTAACGGCTTTTACTTTCTCGGCATTGTCAAAAGTCTTGGCGTTCAACCATTTATCCAAAGCAAATTTAGTTTCTCCCGATGCTTTTTCGATGGCTTCTATAAGCATAAAGGTTTTTTTATTGGAAATAATATCACCGCCTACTTGCTTGCCAAATTTTTCAGGGTCGCCGTAAACATCCAATAAATCATCTTTGAGTTGGAAGCCTAAGCCAATATTTAATCCGATTTCGTAAAGAAGCGTACAAGATTTATCGCTTGCACCGCCAATAATTCCACCTAATTCTAAGGCAAAACCCAACAGAACGGAAGTTTTTAGCTTAATCATTTCCAGATATTCTTCTTCCGAAACCGTAGTTCGATTCTCGAAATTCATATCCAATTGTTGTCCTTCACAAACCTCCGCCGCCGTGCGATTGAACCGTGTGAGGGCTTTTTTGAACTTCTTATCCTCAATATCCATCAACAGTTCGTAGGCTTGCACGAGCATCACATCGCCCGAAAGAATGGCAATATTATCGTTCCATTTTTCATGCACCGTTGGCTTGCCCCTACGAATGGGAGCTTTGTCCATAATATCATCGTGCATCAAGGTAAAATTATGAAAAACCTCCACCGCAGTAGCAGGACGAATGGCTTTTTGCCAATCGTCAGTAAACAGAGCCGTAGCCATCAAAGTCATTAGCGGACGCATTCTTTTGCCCCCCAGAGCCATCAAATAGCGGATTGGTTCGTATAATTCAACTGGATTTTCGCCGTAAGTTTGTTGAGAAAATTCTTGATTAAGAGCCTCCGAGAAGTGTTGTAATTTCATGCAAGTTTTAAAATTCGTAATGTTTGTTTAACGCACGAGTGGTTGTTTTGTTATTTTCCACCAAATTTAGAAAGAAGAATTTAAACCCCTCACTCGTTTCAGATTTATTTTGGCTAACTTTGCAATTGATGGAATTTTACATCAAATTTCCAACCGCAAACAAGATTTAATGCTAACTCATCAACTAAAACTCCGTAAGTCCCTTGCAGTTTTCGATTTAGAAACTACGGGAGTTAACATGATTAAAGACCGTATCGTTGAAATCAGTATCGCCAAAGCCAATATCGATGGAACCGTTACCGTTAAAACCCGTAGAGTAAACCCTGGGATGCCAATTCCTTTGGAGTCGTCATTGATTCACGGAATTTATGATGAAGACGTTGCCAATGAGCCTACTTTCAAGCAAATTGCTAAATCAATGGCTCAGTTTTTGGAAGGTTGCGACTTGGCAGGATTCAATTCCAATCGTTTTGACGTACCGATGTTGGTGGAAGAATTTTTAAGAAATGACGTTGATTTTGACGTAAAAAATCGTCGTATGATTGATGCCCAACGAATTTATCATTTGATGGAACCTCGCAATCTTTCAGCCGCTTATAAGTTTTATTGTAAAAAAGAATTGATTGCCGCTCACTCGGCTGAGGCAGATACCATTGCTACTTTGGAAGTTCTGAACGCACAAGTAAAACATTACGAAGGCGTAAAAATTAAAGATGTTAATGGAGTAGAAATTGAACCTATCAAAAATGATATGGATGTTCTCCACGAAATAACCGCTGCTAAAATGGTAGATTTTGCCCAACGTTTAGCCTATAATAAGGATGGTATAGAAATCATCAATTTTGGTAAACATGCTGGCAAGCCCGTTTTACAAGTCTTGAAAGAGGAACCTTCTTATTATGACTGGATTATGAAAGGAGATTTCCCGATGGACACCAAAAGAAAACTGACTGAAATTAGATTGAGAGGATTTAATTCGCAAAAATAGTTTACTCTTTAAACGTAAAACTTTATTTTTGTATTTTATTAGAAATTTCAAATCTTCATAAGCCCTTAGAAGGGCTATTCATAAAACCGAAAAAATGCAAGTACCTGACATTATCCAACAAATACCGCTGAATTATTACGTTTGGTTCAGCACCGCACTTTTTTGTATTGGTATCACAGGCGTATTGACTCGTCGCAATGCTATCATCATTTTTATGTCGGTCGAATTGATGCTCAATTCGGTCAATTTGTTGTTGGCAGCTTTTTCTTCTTACAAATCTGACCCATCGGGACAAATTTTTGTATTCTTCATCATGGCAGTAGCTGCTGCTGAAGTAGCTGTAGGACTGGCCATCATCGTAATGATTTATAGAAACATACAAACCATTGATGTTGGTTTATTGAATAAATTGAAATGGTAAGTTTAGAGATTGGGGATTAGGAATTGGGGGTTAGGATTTCAAAAAATAATATTAATCCCACATCTTAAACCAACTCTCTACAAATACTTGAAATTGAGTCAATTAGTTATGTATTAAGGAATTGAACCCTTAAAACTCATCACTCATAGCTCATCACTCATAGCTAAAAAATATGTCTTTAATTACACTAATTCCTCTTTTCCCCCTCCTCGGATTCTTGATTAATGGAATCGGGTTTCGTCATGTGCCTAAATCGATGGCGGGAATTATTAGCTCAGGGGCGGCATTGGCTTCATTCGCTTGTGTGCTTACCTTGTTTTTCGGGTTCGACGGCAAACCACAAGTTATCAATCTTTTCGACTGGATTACCGTTGGAAAATTAAATATTTCGATGTCATTTCTCATCGACCAACTTTCGTTGTTGATGTTACTTATCATTACGGGCGTGGGATCGTTGATTCATATTTATTCAATCGGCTACATGAGCCATGATGAAGGTTTCGGGAAATTCTTTTCTTTCCTCAACCTCTTTTTGTTCTTCATGCTTTTGTTGGTGATGGGTTCAAACTACGTGGTAATGTTCATCGGTTGGGAAGGCGTAGGACTTTGTTCATATCTTTTGATTGGATTCTGGAATAAAAATTCTAACTACGGAAATGCTGCCCGCAAAGCCTTTATCATGAACCGCATTGGCGATTTGGGCTTTTTGTTAGGTATATTCTTGATAATCAGTCATTTCGGCTCAGTTGAATATGCTTCGGTTTTAGAATCAGTAGTTGATGGCGGGTATGTTTCGGGTGATAAAACTTTATTCTACATTACACTTTTATTGTTTGTTGGAGCCATGGGGAAATCGGCTCAAATCCCCTTATACACATGGTTGCCCGATGCGATGGCAGGTCCTACGCCCGTATCTGCTCTTATACACGCAGCTACGATGGTTACGGCTGGTATTTACATGATTATCCGTTCAAATTTCATGTATTCATTAGCCCCCGAAACCTTAGAAATTGTGGGTTGGGTGGGTTTAGCAACGGCATTGTTAGCTGCTTCAGTTGGTCTTTTCCAAAATGATATTAAGAAAGTATTAGCCTATTCAACCGTTTCGCAATTGGGCTATATGTTTATGGGTTTGGGCGTAATGGCATATTCTTCGTCATTTTTCCATGTAATGACCCATGCATTTTTCAAGGCACTTTTGTTCTTAGGAGCAGGTTCGGTAATACATGCGATGTCGGACGAACAAGATATTCGTAAAATGGGTGGTTTGCGAAAAGCTCTTCCCATCACGTTTGTTACCTTTTTGATTGCCACAATCGCTATTTCGGGTATTCCACCTTTCGCAGGTTTCTTTTCGAAAGATGAAATTTTGGCCCATGTTTACGAACATAATAAATTGATGTGGGGATTTGCTCTTTTGGGTTCAGTTATGACTTCTTTTTATATGTTCCGTTTATTATTTTTAACTTTCTTCGGAGAATTCAGAGGAACATCAGAACAAAAGCACCACTTGCACGAATCACCTTTAACCATGACTGTTCCCTTGATGATATTAGCGATTTTGTCAGCAGGAGGAGGTTTTTTCAACTTGCCACATATCTTCGGAGGGCATGCAAGTCTAGCAGAATTCATGGCACCACTTTTCGCCCATACAAACGTAGAACACTCTGCGGTGGATGAATCTTTGGAAAAAACACTAATGATTATTTCGGTAATAGCTGCTTTACTTTCGGCAGGTTTGGCTTATGTAATCTATGTTTCTAAAAAATCGGTTCCAACAGAAGATAGTCAAATTTCAGGCGTACAGAAATTGATTTACAATAAATATTACGTTGATGAAATTTATGATACTATTTTCGTAAAACCAATCACAGCTTTGTCAAATTTCTTCCATTCGGTATTTGAATTTTTAGTAATAGATTTAATTGTAGAAGGCATAGGAAAAGGAATAAAAGGGCTTTCATCAGAAGCTCGTTTATTGCAAAACGGAACCACAGGCTATTACATCTTTGCAATGGTTCTATCGATTGCCGCCATTATTATTTACGGATTAAAAAGTTTTATTTTGAGCTAATTACCCTAATTATATGCTAACACTTTCCCTCATTCTCCTCCCCATTATTGCAGGGCTAATAACCCTCACGACTAAAGGAGAAAATACTAAAACGATTGCCTCCATTTTTGCTTTTGCAGAAATGATTCTCGGTGCGTATGTATATTATTCATTCGTTCCCAATGCCACCACACAATTTGCCACCAGCTTCGATTGGATTCATTCGGCAGGTATCAAATTCTCAGTTGGCATTGATGGCATTAGCTTAATTTTAGTGTGCCTCACAACCTTGATGGTCCCTTTTATTATTCTTTCGACTTTCAGAAATGATTACAAAAA
>JANPIG010000720.1:0-1433 GCA_031424875.1 Cytophagales bacterium | reverse complement strand
CCATGCCCTGCGTTTTCCAATATTTTTGAAATGTTGCATTAGTCTCTTGATTGACGGCAACAACCACATTTTGAGGTGTTTGTGGCTTATCTTGTTGAAAAATAGTGGCTTTTTTAGCAAAGGCAAAAATTATCGCAAGCGTAATACAGATTGCCTAGAAATTATTTCTAATAAATTTGTTCATGTTTGTTGAAATTATGGATTGGCAATTTACGGAATTTTGGTAAATTAGATGAATATTAAAACCAAATCATCAACCATGAGAAAACTTTCCCTTATCCTCCTCACATTTCTTTACACATTCAAGATCCAAGCCCAAATCGAAAAAGCTCCTGCCCGTGCAGAAGGCGAAGGGCAGTTTGATCGTATGATTATCAGGGGTGTAAACCTTATCAACGGCACAGGTTCGCCCATGCAAGGACCTTGTGATATTGTGGTGGAGAAAAATAAAATCGTTGAAATAAAGGTTGTGGGCTACCCTGGCGTGCCTATAGACCCCAAAAGTCGTCCGAAACTCAATGCGGGAGACAAAGAATTGGACTGTACTGGAATGTATATGCTCCCTGGTTTTGTGGATATGCACGGACACATAGGAGGGAAGCAGCAAGGAACGCCAGCCGAATATGTCTATAAACTATGGCTCGGTCACGGCATCACAACCATTCGTGATCCATCAGCGGGTAATGGTTTAGACTGGACACTTGACCAAAAAATGAAGTCTTCCAAAAATGAAATCACCGCTCCCAGAATTTTAGCTTATACCGCTTTTGGGATGGGTTCAAAAGAGTCAATTACTACGGCTGAACAAGCCAGACTTTGGGTGGAAGAAAATGCAAAAAAGGGTGCAGATGGCATAAAATTCTTCGGAGCAAGACCCGAAGTGATGGATGCAGCTTTGCGAAGAAACAAAGAATTAGGTTTGCGTTCCGCCTGTCATCATGCCCAAGTGGATGTAGCTCGTTGGAACGTTTTGAGTTCAGCTCGTGCGGGTTTAACTTCTATGGAACACTGGTACGGACTTCCAGAAGCACTTTTTGATAGTCAGACCATTCAAGATTATCCAGCCGATTATAATTATTCTAACGAACAAAACCGTTTTGAAGAAGCGGGAAAACTCTGGAAACAAGCCGCAAAACCAGGCTCAAAACGTTGGAATGAGGTGATGGACGAATTGTTGAAATTAGATTTTACCCTCGACCCTACCTTCAATATTTATGAAGCCAACCGTGAGTTGATGTTGGCTCGTAGATCGGAGTGGCATGAAGAATATACACTGCCTCAATTATGGCGTTTTTATCAGCCTTCAAGGGTTTCTCACGGGTCGTATTGGCAGGACTGGGGAACGGAACAGGAAGTTCAATGGAAAGAAAATTACAAACTTTGGATGGCTTTTATCAATGAATATAAAAATAGAGGAGGAAGAGTAACGGCTG
>JANPIG010000719.1:0-1621 GCA_031424875.1 Cytophagales bacterium | reverse complement strand
TTTCAGAAATGATTACAAAAATGCTCCTACTTTCTATGCCCTCATCTTATTTATGCAAGCGGCATTGATTGGTGTTTTTACAGCGAGAGATATTTTCTTATTCTATTTCTTCTTTGAAGTAGCCTTGATTCCAATATATTTTATTGCCGCCATTTGGGGTGGGGATGACCGTATCAAAGTAACCTTCAAGTTCTTTATTTATACCATTTTCGGTTCGTTATTTATGTTGTTGGCTTTGGTGTATTTATACCTTCAAACGCCGGGAATAGCTCATCAAGCAGATTTTGCTTCGATTTATGCGGCAGCAAAGTCGTTGGATATTACACAACAAAGCTATCTTTTTGCCGCTTTCTTTATAGCATTTGCGATAAAAATGCCTTTGTTTCCCTTCCACACTTGGCAACCAGATACTTACGTAGAAGCCCCCACGGCAGGAACAATGCTATTATCGGGGATTATGCTGAAAATGGGTACTTACGGTTTGATACGCTTCATTTTACCTATCGTGCCAGCTGCTGTTAGTAAATATGGAATGATTGCCGTGATTCTTTCGGTCATTGGTATTGTGTATGGTTCAATCATCGCTATTCAGCAAAAAGATATGAAACGTCTCATTGCCTATTCATCTTTTGCCCACGTAGGTTTAATGTCGGCAGGTATTTTTAGCAGAAATATTGACGGAATCCAAGGAGCTTTGATTCAAATGTTGGCTCACGGTATCAACGTGGTAGGACTTTTCTTTGTTGTAGAAATCATTCAACAACGTACAAAATCACGTGAATTAGCTCGTTTAGGAGGAATTACCCAAACAACGCCAAACCTCACAGTTTACTTCATCATCTTGATGTTAGGTTCAGTAGGCTTGCCATTGACAAATGGTTTTGTGGGTGAGTTTTTATTATTGAAAGGAGTTTATCAGTACAACGCTTGGGTAGGTGCAATTGCAGGTTTAACCATCATTTTAGGAGCAGTTTATATGTTAAGATTGGTTCAGAAATCAATGTTTGGAATAACCTCACGCCTCACAGAAGGCTTTGCTGACCTTTATTTAACTGAAAAAATCGTATTATTCTCATTATCATTTATGGTAATCTGGCTTGGAGTCGCTCCGAATATGTTTTTAAAATTAACAGAACCAGCCGTTAGTCAATTATTATCAATCATTAAGTAAGAAAAGTTATAAGTCGATAAGTTGTTAAGTTTTAAGTTAAGTAACTATATTTCAAAACTTAACAACTTAATAACCTAACAACTGATAACTTAAAACTGATAACATGAACGCAATTATAGCTTTATCACTTTTTGGAATAAGTAATTTATTTTTAGGGTTTTTGAACAACCGTAAAATCTTATTACCCATAACCCTAATTTTTATACTGTTTGCTCTCGGTCTAAATTTCGCCGATTGGAATCATGAGTATTTTTGGTTCAACTCCATGTTGAAAACCAATAATTTATCCATCAACTTTGCTACGGTAATGCTTGTTTCTACATTTCTGGTAGTAGCCATTTCAAGAGGATTTGGTGATGACGAAGAACATTCGCACCCTGCTGAATATTATGCAATTCTATTGTTTTCAGTAGTAGGAGCAATTATGATGGTAACTTATGAAAACTTAAT
>JANPIG010000718.1:0-9554 GCA_031424875.1 Cytophagales bacterium | reverse complement strand
CTGGTTGTCAGGGGGATACCTGCATAACCTGCCGCCGCAACGGATGAAGAAATACCGGGAATATAAGCCGTCTCCAAACCAAAGCTTTTGGCATATTCAATCTCTTCCATCCCACGCCCAAAGATGAATGGGTCACCCCCTTTCAAGCGTACCACGTGTCCGTACATATACGCTTTCTCGACAATCATAAAGTTGATTGCATCCTGAGAATGACTCTCGCCTGGGCGTTTGCCAACGTATATTTTTTCAGTATCAGGTTTACAATAATCCAATAACTCATCGGCAATTAAAGCATCATAAAGGACAACGTCTGCCGATTTTAGAGCCTTAGTTGCTTTCATTGTTATCAAATCAGGGTCACCAGGTCCTGCACCTACAACAGTAAGTTTTGGCCGAGGATCTAAGGTATGGAAATGTTCTAAATTTTTCATAATTCGATGTTTGTGGTTCGATGTTCGATGTTCGGGGCTGAAACCAAACATCGAACATCGAATCATTAAACAGTAACTAATTCTTCCCGAAACGCTTTCGCTAAATTTAAAAATGCTTGAGCCTCAGCAATATATGATTTTGCAAATTCTTGAGAAGGCTCATTTTGGTTAATCTGTAATACGAGTTCTTGGAAGGTTTTACCACCTAAAGAAATATCACCAGTTGCTATAAAATGCTCTTGGAATTTATCAATTACTCCACTTTGTGTAGAAGCACTTACTGATTTATCCAACAGCAAAGCCTTGGCTGCACTCACGAATACGCTATACGCATGATAGATAGAATCAGCAATACGATTTTCTTCAAAAGCCTCATTGGTCCAATCCATTTTTTCAACGGATTCTAATAATAAAGTGGCTACCAAATCAATAATTACTGAAGCACATTCACCTACCCCAATTTCAGTCGCAAATTGCTCTGATTGCCCCCAATCAATGAAATCATCATCTTTTAAGGTAGTCAAATCAGCTACAGGTTTTAGCAGAGTATAAAAATATTTTTCACCTTGACGGTCATAGTAATCATTGAAATATTCGCCTTCATTAGCATTTTCTTCATAATTATTCAACACCACTCTCAACACCTCTGGACCTCTTTTTGAAGGAACTTTAATTACTTTATCAGCTACTCTTCCAAGCCCATCACCCAAAGTGCCACCACCCAAAAGCACCTGCAAAGCAGGCAAAACTCGCTTATCAGCCGCTTTCAAAGAAGAACCATGAAAACCGATATTTGCCATACCATGCTGTCCGCAAGAGTTCATGCAACCCGAAATCTTAATTTTGATTTCATTATTATGAATTAACTCTGGGAAATCTTCGGTGATAACCGATTCTAATTTTGAAGTAATATTAGTACTATCTGAAATCGCTAAATTGCAAGTATCTGTTCCTGGACAAGCAGTAATATTTGCCATCGAATTGGCACCAGCTGCCGCCAATCCATGAGCATCTAATACAGCAAAAATATATGGTAAATTTGCTTCTGGCACAAACTTCAACATCAAGCCTTGATTAATCGTAACTCTCACATCATCAGCAATATATCCTTCTAATTGGTCGATTAAAGAGCGTGAATCTGTAGAACTAATATTACCATTTAAGATTCTAATATACACTCCATAAAATCCTGTTTGTTTCTGTTCAAAAGTATTCGTAGCTTTCCAAAGTTCGTAAACAGTAGTTGTTTCGACCTTAAAATCTGCCGTTTTTGAAGGCATTTCATCATCTAAAACTGCCCATTTTCCAGAATCGGTATCAATTTTTACCAATTGATTTTTAAGAGCATTGCGTTCGTTTTCAATCATTTCAGTTAAAGCTTCAAACCCAATTTTTTGAATCAAAAACTTAATACGAGCCTTATGACGTGAATTTCTTTCGCCATGACGGTCAAAAACCCGAAGCGTCGCCTCCAAATAGGGTATAATCTGGTCTTCTTCCAAAAATTCATAACCTACTTTTGCTAATAAAGGTTGAGCTCCCAAACCACCACCAACTACTACCTTAAAGCCACGTTTTCCATCTTGAATTTTTGGGATAAAACCCATATCATGCATATACGTAAGAGCAGTATCTTCATCTGTGTTTGAAAAAGCGATTTTGAACTTACGCCCCATCTCTTGGCAAATCGGATTTCGTAGGAAATAGCGAAAAGTAGCATCGGCGTAAGGTGCAATGTCAAAAGGCTCCTTGGGATCTATACCCGCTGAGGGAGAGGCAGTTACGTTACGAACTGTATTCCCGCAAGCCTCTCGTAAGGTAATATCGTCTTGCTCCAATTTCGCCCATAACTCGGGAGTTCTGTCCAATGAAACAAAGTGAATTTGTACATCTTGCCGAGTAGTTAAGTGTAGATTTCCAGTAGAATATTCATCAGAAATATCAGCAATTCGTTTCCATTGCTTAAAAGTCATCTTTCCATAAGGCAATTTTATCCGTACCATTTGCACACCTTGTTGGCGTTGCCCATAAACGCCACGAGCCAAACGAAGACTACGAAATTTTTCTTCGTGAATTTTTCCTTCACGGAATAATTCTATTTTTCGAGCCAAATCAACGATGTCTTTTTCAACAAGCGGATTTTCGAGTTCTGTTCTGAAACTTTGCATTATAATATTTTTTAGCGATGTGTTATAAGCAATGAAATGAAAATAAAGTAAAAACAAATCATGTTTTAAAACTCATTCTCACAGATAATTGCTCAAACCAACATTTATTAGTCTATTAAGTATATAGATTTATATACAAATTTAAAGAACAAAATGTTCAAATAAGAATTATTATTAAAAAATATTGTGTGTGTACCCTAATATTAAATAATTCAATTAATTTTGTTATTCAAATAATCCTTATTATTTTTAGAAGTTAAAAGATAACCCCTAAAAATAAACAATCCAGACAGGCAATAAAATTTGGCATTGTGTTTGCGAGTTAAATGATTGACTATCAACCCATTAAAACCCCATGAAAAAACAATTTACCATTATTATTACAGCGCTTGCCGTTTCAATGTCAAGCTGTACTGATACCAAAAAAATCACTGAATTACAAGACCAAGTTCGCCGCCTCGAAAGTCAAGTATTAAAAGAACGCCAAGAAAATGCTGAATTAAGCAGTTTTCGGTTCAGTTTAGAAAGTCAGTTCAAGAAAAAAAGTGAAGATTATGTAAAATGTCAGGAAGATAGTAAAGAAACTTTCGAAACTTTAAGCATAAAATATAATCGTTTATTAGATGATTATAACAAATTGCAAGCATCATATAAATCATTAAATGAAACTTATGAAGCAAGTAAAGAAAATTCTGCCAGAGTAATTGCGGAATTAGAAGAAAGAATGAGACAAATCAGATCCTCAAAATCAAGACGTTACGCTCGTAGAGACTAAATCTCAGATTTTGTAACTATATTAAAAAGCCTTCAAATGTCAATTTGAAGGCTTTTTGTTTGTAATTAGACACCATTAGCTTGTTTTTTTTTACTAACTTTAAATCTATACTTTAGACCAATTGACAAATTAATCCATCCATCATTTGCCGTATCACTATAAGAGTTTATGCCTCCAATTATGTTAGGATATGTTAAATTATAAAGATTTGTGGCGTCCAATTTATCGTTATACACCCAGTTGTATCCTAAATTTGCTGTTAATCCAAATCTTTCTCCATATTGCCAATCTAAGAATAATCCTATAGGGACAACTAATTCACGAGTATAAAATATACCTTTCTCACCTACTCCAGCACCCGAGGATTGAAATATTTGCGTATGTTGCGTAGTACCATCTGCCGTAGTCCTTAGAAAATGTCCCGTATTTAAATCGTAAACATTGCTATGAAACCAAATCCATCCTGGTCCAGTATAAACTTTAATTTCAAAATCATTTTTGCTATTTCTCTTCGAAAAGCGAGACAGGTTAAATAACATTAAAGTTTGTATTTGAAAGAAATCAGTATGAAATTGAGATGAATAAATATCATCATCTTTTCCTGAAAGATTGCCACCAATAATTTCTAAAGCAAGATTGAATTTTTCGGATATTCCTTTTTCAATACAAAAACTTAAATTTGGGTTTACTATCCAGATATTTCCTAATTCGCCAACTAAATTACCTACTCCAATTTTAGGTGTAATAGAAAATCCGTCAATCTTAAAAATTCGTTGTGAAAATATTAGAGTTGGAATACACAAAAATATAGTCGCAAATAACAATGATAGTTTCTGCTTCATAAAATAGTTTATAATAGTGGTTGTATGATTATGTGAATATAGTAAGATATACTTAAATTTTAAAAATATTTTGCAATTTAATAACCTTAAAGTTATATATATTTAAATAAAATAGATAGATTATAAATTTAAACAAAAATGATTTTTCATAAATTATTCATTAATTTGTACACTAAATCACTAATAAGATAATTATGAATCATTTTTCTGCATTTCCATTTATTCGCTTTACATTTTTCTTAATCATTGGCATCATTCTGTATAATTATTTTCCTTTTCAAAAGCTTTCAATAATTGTTGGTTTTTTTCTCATTTTGATAGTTAGTTACATTGGTTTTTATATTTTCCAAGCAAAATTTAAAAGTCAATTAATATCAGGAGTTTTTGGAGCTTTGATCTTAGTTTTATTGGGTTACATGATAACCTTTCTTCGAACAGAAAATAATAGTTTTCAACATTATTCACACAATGTTGGAAAATTTAAATATTTTGAAGTAGTTGTGGATAACCTGGTCGAAGAAAAGGAAAACTCTTGGAAGACTCTTGGCCAAGTTAAATCAGTTTTGATTGGTAACGAAATTTTGCCCGTTAAAGGAAAAATTTTGCTATATTTTGATAATAATTCTGTGGAAAAACCACATTATGGAGACGTTTTTTTCGTCAAAGGAAATCCTCAGAAAATTTCTTTACCTAAAAATCCGCAAGAATTTGACTATCAAAAGTATATGTCTTACCAACAAATTGAATTTCAGCAGTATTTAAGGCAAGAAAACATCGAAAATATAGGTTTTGAACCGTCTGACATTTTAATAAATTTTGCTTTGCAAACAAATGCTCACGCAGATTCGCTTCTCACAGCCTTCGTGGAAGGTAAAAATCAGTACGGAGTTGCTAATGCCATGATTTTGGGACAACGAGATGATTTATCCAATGATTTAATGCAAGCTTATTCCGCTGCAGGAGCCATTCACGTACTTTCGGTTTCTGGTTTACATGTCGGTGTAATTTATGCAGTATTACTTTGGGTTTGTGGAAAATTAAGGAAAAAAGGAAGATATGGGAAAATTAGTTTTTTTTTATTAATTTTTAGTGTGCTATGGTTTTATGCTTTTGTAACAGGTTTATCTTCACCCGTTTTGCGTTCTACTATTATGTTTTCAATAATATTATACGCTCAAACTTTTCAGAAAAAGCATAATTCTTACAATACAGTTGCCCTTTCGGTTTTCGTACTGTTACTCTACAATCCTTATTTTCTTTTTAGTGTTGGTTTTCAGTTATCATATTTAGCAGTTTTTGGGATGATTTATTTTCAGCCTTTGCTTAATCCCATATTTATCATCGATAAAAAGAAAAACTGGATTTTTTGGATTGCTGACAGAGCTTGGAAAGTTACTACAGTGGCGGTTGCTGCACAAATTGCCACTTTTCCAATCACAATATATTATTTTCATCAATTTCCAAACTACTTTCTTTTTGCCAATCCAATTGTGATTTTATTGTCTTCTATTGTATTAATTGTAGGATTATCTTTTGTTATTTTGGCTTCTGTCTTTTTATATTTTGATTTAATAACAATAATACATTTTTTTGGTCAATGTTTGAAATATACAATTTTGTGGTTGAATGAAAGTGTTCTTATTGTTGAAAATTTACCCTTATCAATAACTAAATTTCTTTGGTTTTCTACCTATGAAATGTGGCTCATGTATGGCTTGATTTTTGGATTAATTGCTTTGTGGAAAACTCGAAAATATTATTGGGTGTGGATAAATTGTGGAATTGTGGGTAACTTAATTTTTTTGCTTATTCTCGGAAAAATACAAAGACAACATCAAGAGTTATCCACAATTTTATCCATACCCAAACATTCTGCCATTACTTTTATTGAAGGTAAAAAAGCCATCATATTGGCTAATAAAAGCTTTTTAGAGAGTAGGAAGGATATTGGTTTTCGAGTGAATAATTATTGGTCAAGTCTCGGCATGGTGGATACCTTAAAAGCTAATTTATTAGAAAATTATTATACTTCCAATAGTATGGTTAACCTTTTAAGTTCAGATTCTATCGCTGTGTTTTCATGGAAAGAGAAGACCTTTTTGTGGATTGGCAAGAATTTAAAGCATAAAGAATTTGAAGCTAAAAACCTATCAGTTGATTACTTGATTTTGGCAAATAAATCTGTAAAAGATCTTGGGCAGATTATTGGAAAAATACAATTCAAAAATTTAATAATAGATGGCTCTTACACAAAATATTATGCTGATAAATTATCTTTGCAAGCGGAAGAATTGGGGTTAAAATATTATAATTTGAATGAAACGGGTTCTTTAGATGTTAAAAGATAAATGTAGCACGGGAGCGGAACACCACCCGATTCTTCCTGTGTAATTGTATGACGCTTCACGGAACGGATTTCCGTGCTACAATATTATGAACGCAAAAACACTTAGAATTTTCGTGGCACTTTCAATTTTGCTTTTGGGCGGAGTTGTGCTGATTCAATACTTTTGGTTTAAACAGGCTTATAACCTTGAAGACCGAGACTTTGATCAGCGAGTTACGGGTGCGTTGCGAAAAGTGAGCAAAAGATTATTGGATTTCAACAAAAATCCGAATAATAGAATCCTAAAACCTGTTGAAAGAATAACTTCAAATTATTATACCGTTCAAGTTAACGACACCATTCATCCAGCTGTTTTAGAGGAATTTTTAAAACAAGAATTTGTAAAAACTGACGTTCGACTCAATTTTGAATATGGAATTTATGATTGTGATAAAAGAAAAATTACCTTTTCATCCTTTGTAGAATTATCTGAAAATGGGGTTAGACCAGATTCTACGATGCACTACGATTTTCCTGACTTGAACATTCCGAATTCCAATTATTACTTTGGGGTTCATTTTCGAGATAAGAAAAGATACCTTCTTGGTGATCTTGACAACTGGTTTATTTCCTCGGCTATTCTGTTGGTAGTAATGGCATTTTTTGTGTATTCTTTGATGCTAATTTTTAAGCAAAAACGGCTCTCAGAGATTCAGAATGACTTTATTAACAATATGACACATGAATTCAAGACTCCAATTTCTACAATTTCTATTTCGAGTGAAGTCTTGATGAAACCCGAAATTGTAAATAATCCAGAGCGTTTGTTGAGTTATGCGGCTATCATCAGAAAAGAGGCGGCTCGCTTAAAAAAGAATGTAGATACTGTTTTACAGACTGCCAATATTGCCCAAAAAATTGATAAATTGAACTTTGAAGAAGTAGATGTTCATGAACTTTTGGAGGATTTATCTATTAGTTGTGAACCTCTTTTTAAGGAGAAAAATGGAGAATTATTTGTGAATTTAGAAGCTGAAAAATCTATAATTAAAGCCGATAGATTGCATTTTACGAACGTTTTACATAACCTAATTGATAACGGAATGAAGTACTCTGATCGTGAACCAGTTATTAAAATTATGACTGAAAACATTGATAATGACCTGATAATCAGTATAAAAGATAACGGAATTGGTATTGCCGAACGAGACCAAAAGCAAGTTTTTAACAAATTTTTTAGAGTACACACGGGCGATGTACATAACGTGAAAGGCTTTGGTTTGGGACTATATTATGTGAAGGAAATGATTGAAGGACACAAAGGGAAAATTGAGTTGCAAAGTAAGGTAGGAGAGGGAAGTGAATTTAGCTTGGTGATGCCACTGGTGCCTTAAAATTTCTCTGAAACAGAAGTCGTCCTTCAAAAGGACGACTTCCGTAAGTATTCAATTGCCTTCTCAATCAATCTCCCATGAGTTGCATCAATCTCAATTAATTCTACATTTTTTAGCCTCTTTGTCAAGGGGAAAACTCTATTTAAGGGAAGCAATTTGTCATATTTTCCCATAAATATTTTTACAGTAATTGCCTGATTATTAATGAGTTGTGCTAAATTTTTAATGTCAAAACTAAGTTGATGAAAACCAATCCAAGCTTGATAAAGCTGTTCTTGTTTCTGGGGTGTATCGACCATCATTTTGGCAAACTTTACTACCTTTTTGTGTACAATTCCCGTGCGTGCAAGTAGGTTGGCGAAGGAATGATATCTTTTATTATTTTGAATGACTGACTTAAAAATAGTTCGAGATAATTGATAGCGAGTTGCCAAGATATATTTCGGGTCTTCGGTGATGCCGTCGGGGGCTAATAAGGTTAATTCTTCTATTCTTTCAGCAAAAGCCTCAACAGTTGCCAAAGCAAATCTTCCGCCCATGCTGAATGCGATGACAGAGAATTTTTGAATCTGATTTTTATCTAAAAACTCTTCTAAGTATTCCTTCCAAATTTCTTTCGTAATTACTTCATTTTCTTGGTAAATATCACCATTTACTCCCCCACTTTTGCCGTGATAAGGTAGGTCGAAAAGATAGGTAGTGTATTGATTATCAAAAATTTGAGCGAAATTTTGGAAACATAAAAAATCCTGCCCCATTCCGTGGAATGACAACAGGGTTTTTTGACCATTTCCAATTTTTTGATAGCATAAGTTCATATTGCAAAGCATCTGCGTTATGTGCGTGCCATCGAGTTAATGTCCAGATTTCCCTCCCGCCACAACTTCTTTATCAAAGTCAATTCCTTGTTTACGCAAAACACCTTGCACAATTATTCCGAAAACGAATAGATAAACAAAGCAAGCGGCTGCTAAAAGATATGAAGTCTGGATTCCGTAAGTATCAGCAATTCTTCCTTGTACTACAGGAATAATTGAGCCTCCCAAAATCATCATAATCAAAAATGCCGCACCTTGATTAGTAAATTTTCCTAACCCTGCCGTTCCTAAAGAAAAGATACTTGGCCACAAAACTGAGCAAAATAAGCCACCCGAAATCAAAGCAAAAAGGGCTACTTTTCCTGTTGTCATCACGCCTACGATAGTCATAACTGCTCCTAATGCCGTGAAAATTAATAACAATCGAACAGGCTTTTCTCTACTGGCGAAATAAGCCATAATCATAATTGCAACACAGGCGGCATAAGGGAATAAATCGGTTACATCACCGCTGTACAATGAATTTACAATAAGAACGATCGCAAAAGCAATAAATGGAACAATAACCGTCAAAATCTTTTTGGTGGATTCGGAAGGGTTAAAGTTACTAATGGAAGCCGTCCAACGCCCAATCATCATACTGCCCCAAAATAAAGAAACAAACTTTGAAATTTGAGAAGAATCCAAATTTTGAGTATGTTTTAAATATTCTCCCAGATTTGATCCAATCGTAACCTCCACACCTACATACACAAAGATGGCTGTCATACCCAATACTGCTTGTGGATATTGTAAAACTG
>JANPIG010000717.1:0-2742 GCA_031424875.1 Cytophagales bacterium | reverse complement strand
TCAATTCAGGTAATATTTCAAAAAGTATAGACAAATATTCATCATCTTTGGTTAATGTTTTTAATTCTATATCCAAATCAGAAAATTCTTTATGCAAAGGATAATTTTCTTTTCCATGCATCGAAAAGGTGAAAACGCTGGGATCATCCCGAAAAATTTCTGCCGTTCCATTGCCTTGGTGAACATCCAAATCAACTACCAAAATTTTTGAGGCCAAGCCTTTATCTAATAAATAATTGGATGCAATCGCTACATCATTCAATAAACAGAAGCCTTCTCCCCTATTTGTGAAAGCATGATGTGTTCCACCTGCAACATTCATCGAAATTCTATATTTTAAGGCATAAACCGAACAATCAATCGTTCCTTGAGTAATGATTTTTTCTCTTAAAACAAGCTGTTCTGACAGTGGAAAGCCAATTTTACGAATCATTTTAGGATCGAGACGAATATTTTTTAAATCTTCCCAATAATTTTTATCGTGTGTTCTTAATATCCAATTTTCATCTACTGGATTGGGAGAAAAGAAGTTTTCGGCACTACAAGTCCCTTCATAAAGTAGTTGTTCTGGAATAAGTTCATACTTCAACATCGGGAAGCGATGTCCCTCAGGAAGTGAATGTTGATAAATGGGCGAGTAGGCTATTTTTAACATTATTTTAAATATTATCTGAATTTGGATTCGTCAGATTAAAGGATTTATGGGATTTGAAAATTTCTATAATCCAATAAATCCTCTAATCTAACGAATCCAAATTTAGACAACTATCGAGTCATTTTTTTCATTTCAGCAATGGTATCAATCGGATTTGTTGCATTAAAAACATAACTCCCTGCCACCAAAACATCTGCCCCTGCCATAACTAATTTTTGACCTGTAGTTTGATTAACACCGCCATCAATTTCAATCAGAGTATTTAAGCCTTGTTCGTCAATCATTTTGCGTAATTTTATAACTTTGTGATAAGTCATTTCCTCAAATTTCTGTCCCCCAAAACCAGGGTTTATAGACATCAACAAAACCATATAACATTCAGAAAGTATATCTTCTAAAACTGAAACGGGCGTTGATAAGTTTAAAACTACGCCTGCTTTACAGCCAGTTGCTTTAATTTGATGTAAAGTTCTGTGCAAATGCACCGTAGCTTCATGATGGACTGTAATAATATCAGCCCCGATGTTTGCAAAAGTTTCAATGTATCTTTCAGGTTTTTCAATCATCAAATGTACGTCCAAAGGCTTGGTTGCGTGTTTTTTGATAGCTTCTATCACTGGCATGCCATATGATATGTTAGGGACAAAAAGCCCGTCCATCACATCAATATGAAACCAGTCGGCTTCTGAAGCATTAATCATTTCAATATCTCTTTGAAGATTCCCAAAGTCGGCAGCTAATACCGAGGGGGCTATTATGGTTTTGTTCATTTTTTTGTTGTTCGATTTTTGTTTTTCGTTATTTAATGTTCGGTTCTTGAAATTTGGATTGTTAAATAGCAGTCTGATTTCAAAACTAACATCGAATAACTAATACCGAAACGTATCTCCCTTAAAATCAAATATTTCAATCTTAATTCCGTTGGATTTCTTTAAAAATATCTTGTTAGGTTCGTGTGCATCCACGGTCTGAATATAGTCAGCATCATGGGGCAAATATAGATTTACATATTGGGCATCCAAAAAAGATTTTTTAATGTTTTTTGTGTAAATATCCGCTTCAAAAGTTGTTTTCAAGTACGATGGATAAACGATGGTATCTCCTTTAGCGTAGGATTCTACTAATTTTTGAGCAACTTTTGGATAGGGGTTTTCGCCCCTTTCCTTTGCTCGGTAATTATATTTTAAAGAAATATCATTTAAAACGTCTTTAATTGTTAGGCTAATAAAATATAATTGAATGGTAAAAACAGCCCAAATTAAATAATTTAATGGCTTAAATTTTGACACGTGCAGTAATGCAATCCCAGAAAAAATAATAGTATAAGGAAAAGAAAATCCCGAATAGCGCTGTTGAGCCAAGGCATACGTATGACCATTTTTAATTGTCATAATAATTAGGAAAAGCGTTGGTAAAAATGCTAAAATAGTTAATAACCACAATTGTTTTCTGAAAATTTTTTCTTTATTTTCTTTCCAATAATCAATGAAAATATAAATCAATATTCCTGAATTAACTAACGCTAAATATTGCCAATTTGCTGTGGAATAAGCCACAAAGGCTATAAAATTTATACTTATGATAACGCCAAGCCACCATAATTTTTGAGTACTTTTATACTGAAAAATTGAAAATAATGAGCCAAATAAAGCAATCAGAGCAAATATAAGGTTTTTCTTTCCTATAAACTCCGAAGTAATTCCATTACTAAAAATGAACAAATCGGTAAAAAAAGGAATTGCTTTTTTGGTGAGTGTTTTAACCGTTACAGGGTCAATATATCCTGCGTGTGGATTAGGAATTCGGTGTGCTTCTTCGTAATATACTTTGGCTTGGTGGCTCAATGTCGGGAAAGTATAATTTCCCCCTCCAAACAAAATCCAATAACCAAATGCCAAGGCTCCAATACTAAGCGAAATGGGCAACAAATACCAAGGGCGAATCTTCCTGACAAATAATAAAACATACAACCCGTGAGCCATAAAAATGGTGGCTGTTAGGAAGTGAGACAATAAACATAGCGCAGACAAAATTCCATAGACTAAGTACAATTTATTATTCTTTACACTTTGCTCTTCATTTTTTAT
>JANPIG010000716.1:0-1176 GCA_031424875.1 Cytophagales bacterium | reverse complement strand
CTTTTATGCAGGATATCTTCTTATCACTCAGCAAGTTAGAGATAAAATAGATACCGTAAATTTTATGGGTTGGTCATTGCTTTCTTGTTTATTTTTCTCAATTTTAATTTGTTGGCAACAAGATTTACAAATGCTTTATTTTGACAATCAAACTTGGCTTGCCTTCATCGCTTCGGGTTTGATTTGTCATTTAGCTGGTTGGCTCTGTATCAATTATTCTTTGGGTTTTATTCCCGCTTCAATCGTTTCTCCTACCTTATTGATTCAGCCCATTTTAACCTCAATTATTTCATTTTTTCTGTTTAATGAAATCCTCAGAACCGAGCAAATTTTGGGCGGGGTTGTGGTAATTTTTGGAATTTATTTAGTAAATCGTGGGAAGTAATAATTTGTACCACAGGATTTAGCCTGCTTTTTTAAATTACTACGGTATAACTAATTTTTTAACAATATAAAGGCTAAAGCCTATGCTACATTTAAGGCTTATCCGAATGTCCTAAGCTACGCTCTGGGCAAACAATATCTCTAACAATTTGCTTCAATTCTTTGGATTCTGGGAAATGCCCTTCTCGCTTGCGATCAAAGATTATTTCATCATTCAAAGAAATTTGAAATCTTCCTGATACTTCACTTGGACGAAGACTAACTTCCTGTAAATCTTCCACAAAAGTGGTCAGTAATTCCTGTGCCATCCACGCTGAGCGCATCAGCCAATGGCATTTTGGGCAATATTCTATGGTAATTTTTGGTTTCATTTTATATATCACAGAAATCCTTCCCGTGGAATTGGAGTCCGATTCACGGGAAGGATTCGAGCTGCGAAAGTCCCATGATACATTTAAAACTGAAAATAAATAAATTGAGCAGGTTTGTCATACATTCCTAAGAATAGAATTGCCAGAACGATTCCATAATACAACACCCAACGAACCAATATAGGTTTACGATTCAGCACTTCACGAAGGCTATGTCCACGTTGATTAAGATGCACAATTTCCATCACAATAAAAGCGAAAATTACCATTACAAAATTCGTGGCTCCTTGCCCCAAGAATACATTTTTTTCGATAAATGCCCTATTGTTAAGTTGTTGCAATTGCTCGCCCAAGCCCGTAAACATACTCTGAATGATATAAAAAGCATCTTGTACCTTCATAGCACGAAAGAAAATCCATG
>JANPIG010000715.1:0-2836 GCA_031424875.1 Cytophagales bacterium | reverse complement strand
ATCGCTTGTGTTACTTTAAGAGCTTCTTGGTCGGCTTGGGTTTGTGAGTTAAAGCCTCCTGCCGATACTTTTATTAATTTTTCATTACGATTTGGATAGATTATAGAAGCAGCTTCAAAGCCCTTTGCTTTTAAAGTACTTAATAAACTTTTAGCATTTTTTTTACTTCCAAAACTTCCAGTTATGATAAAAAAACGTTTTTCAGATTCATTTATTGTCTCGGCTTTGGGGAGTTCTACAACAGGATTTTCGTTCTCAAAAGCTTTTGCTTCAGTAATTGGTGGAGTAATGGGTGCTGATTCTACTTTTAAGACATTAACCGTTTTTGCCACTGGTGGCGCCATGGAACTACTTGACTTAAAAGGGTTCATTGAACTCAAATTCACTTTTGAATTATCATAAAAATAAATTGAAGCAACAAAAATTGTGATTCCCAAAATTCCATATACATAGGGCAATACCGTACTAAATTTTCTTTTACGAGGAAATGAATATTCTTCATCTTCCCAAATTTCGACCGTAGGTTCACGATCTTGAGCGGCAAAAACTTGTTGAACGGTAATATCAGAAATAACTACCGCTGGCTTTTGAATAACCTGTAGTTCATTTTGATGATTTATAGATTTTTTCAAATAGATATTTTCCATTCCAAAACTCTCACTATAAAAATTAATAGTTTGGGGTTGAAATTGAATTTTACTTTCTTCATTCTGACTAAAAATACCTAAGCCTTCTATATGATATGTTTTATCAAAATTTATATAACGTCTTGTATCCTCAACAAAAGATTTGATTTTTAGATTTGCCTGTTCACGAGTAATTTGTTCTTCTTGGGCAATGTAATTTGAGAGCAATCCATCGTCATTTTTTAATAGCGAATTGAAAGCTAACCATTTTTGTGGCGGCGTAATATGGCGATTTGAACCGTCGATTTTTGCACAATCAAAATTTGTCACGAAGCCTCCAAAATCTGGAATAACCACGCAATCTTGCTCAAAAAGCAATTCTTTAATATGATTTTGTACAGTGTTCATAGTATTCAGCATTAATAAATAGTCCTTACTACTACGAATTTAAAAAGAATATGACAAACCACCAAGAAAATTAACGCCTTGTGTAGGATAATATAAATATCGTTGATAATTTTTGCCTAAAACATTGTTTGCAGAGATAAAAATGTTAAAATGATCTGATATCATATACGTGAATTTAAAATTTAGATCAATAATAGGATCTAACTTTATTTCTTTATTTGTCTGGAAATTGTTACCCCTTAATCCAGTTAAAATGAATAAGTCTGAACTAATCAAAAGTTTTTGTCTTACGGTAAAGGTATTATTCCAAACCGCAGAGAAATTTGGACGATGCCAAGCATTTTTAAGATTTCCCAAACCATTATAAATATTGACATCAAATTTTAAATTAGTTCGGAATACATCAGGAATTTGATAACCAGCCTGTGCCATAAAATTGGTAACTTTTACGGTTGTGGAATCATCAGAATACAATGCCTCAAAACGAGTACTATCTCTTCTTGAATTATTAAACACATAAAAGTCCTTATAGGTAGCATAACTCATTTTGGCTTCAATAGATAATCCATTATCCAGAGATACTTTACTTCCAATAAAATAATCACCAGTCTTTCTGGTATTTCTTAAGTCAATAAAACGATTAAGCCATTGGTTTTCATTCAAAAATGAGGTTAGATTATTGGCATAAATATCTCCTTCATATCCACCGAAAATTTTCAAGCCTTGAATGGGCTGGACATCAATTTTTACTATTGGATATAAATAACTATTATTAAAATTATTTTTCTCACGGTCATTTATTACGTTTAATCCTGCTGTTATTGTTAAACGCTCTGTTTTGTATTGGAAAGTTGGTTTCAATTTATAAAGGTTACGATATAGTGTAATTGAATCTTGTCGTTGTGCCAAAACTAATGTACCATCTAAGGAGGCAGATAATTCATCAGTTATAGGAAAGACCCCATTTAAAAGCCCCGTCCAAACTAACTCATTCGCTTTTAAATGAGTAAAAAGATATGATAAATTAGACTTTAAAGTATAATCAATTTTGGAATCTTTGTCAGCATTACTAAGTGTTCCAATGAAATTAAATCTATTATAAGAGTTGAAAATATCGCTTTCTGGAAAATCATAATTTTTTGGGGTGAAACCGTAAAAATCAAATCCTCGGCGTTCCCAGCCTAAAGAACCCTCTAATTTTACAGCATCAAAGGAAGTTCGGCTATGCACCTTTACCAAATTTTGAGATATACCTGAGTAGTTAGCCCCAACAGGTCCCAAACGGAAATTATTGTGTTTTACATAAATTCCATGATAGTTGTTATCTCCGACAGGAAATCCGACGTGAGCTTCTAAGAACGTATGTCCGTAATTACCAAAACCCGCCCTTACAATGTTATTATATTTGGCAGCTTTTGAATTTTCCTTTGAACTACCATCATCTGGCATACTAACGGTTGGACTGAATTCTGGAGTTTGAACGGGAAGTTTTCGCTCTATAAATTCATAACGTATTGGTTTTTTTGCGTCGTCAATAGCCGAAGTTGGTATTTTCTCAAAAATACGATTGGCTTGTGGCAACACTACTTTAGTATCTTTATATACATCAATATCTTCAGTCTTTACATCTCCTGCAGTCCTTTGGGCAAACGTTTGAGTAAGCGGAAGGCAAGTAGTGATGATTGAAAAAGTTAATATTTTATGGAATGCTGAATTTTGCATAGTCGTATTTGATATTCGATATTTGTTAATCAATGTTCGGTTTTCAGGAATAAGTTTCTTAAAATAAAGTATATTTTAAA
>JANPIG010000714.1:0-10721 GCA_031424875.1 Cytophagales bacterium | reverse complement strand
AAGGATTTCCTTTCTTTCCTGTTCTAAATCAATTGCTGCGACTTCCACGGTTTATTCTTTGGTAATTTTATAACTCAATTATTGAGTGGTGATAAAACTAAATTAAGAAGAACTGAGGAGAAAGGCAAATATTTTATAGTAAAAAGGATAAACAACGAAGAAAAGATAAAGGGTGCAATGCAGAAGAGGGAGAAAGGGAGAAGCGTTTTGTATTCCTCCCTTTCTACGTTATTTCTTTTTCCCATCTTACCTAATAACAGGACATTTTATACTCGGAGCGATATGATAAATGATTCTGAAACTGGTTAATAAATACATATCATTCAACCTTGAAGAACTGTTACGTCCTTCGCCAAATGCGCCATCAAAAGTAGGCAATGTATTTAATGGAAACAGCGTAGCATTCAAGAATGCAGGATCGGCAGGAGAGCCTTTTGTGCCTTGCGTAGCATAATAATTTCTAATAAAAGCTTCACGGTCTTTGCCTGAAAGTGCCGCAATTTTTTCGTTTTCACGGTGTCCCATGGCAGCGGATAAACTGCTAATACCAGCCAAATCAGTAGGATCGGCATAATATCCACCCACATCGTCCAAATAATCACTGAAAGAATATCTTACTCCTGCTTCAAAACCCAAGTCCCAATAATGACTCAACTTATATCGAATCCCGACGCCAAAAGGAATACTGACATTGATAAGATTATAAGGTTGATCAGGATACCCATTTAAGCCTTGTCCTTCCGTAGCGAGTGGTTGCAAATTCACCCATTCGCCCTGTGAAGCCTCCGAGCCTGCATAATCGGTAGGTACTTTTGCTTCTGGATTATGGTGAAAAATGGCGATTCCAGCAAATACGTAAGGACTTAGCTTCTCACGATTGCGAAAGCTTTTAGATTGAGGAATTAAATTATAGATTCCTGTAAGGGCTAATTCTTTCACATCATTTCTGAAATGAACGTTTCGCATGTATAATTGATCAAGCCCTGGAACGCCTTCAAACTTATTATCATCTGCCCCTATTCTTGCCCACGTAAGACCTACATTACCGCTCAAATGAGGCGAAAAATGACGGGTGAAATTAAAGGAAGCATTCCAACGAATATTTTGCAAAGTTGATTGAAAGGGGCGATTGAAAGGGGCAATATCGCCGTAATAATTGGACGTACCGATACCAAAAGAAATATCTGAATGTTTCTCGAAATTACTCTTCCGCCTCGAACCATCACTTTTAAAGAGATTAGAAAAGAAGTTTTGTGAAAAACTTGGGCTTACGTAGAGTATAGAAAATAGGAAAAAGAATGTAGAGAAAATCAATTTTCGCCCACTCTTCGGTTTCCGCTTATTGCTTCTATGATTTAGTTTTGTTTTCATCAATTTTTAAGGATTCGTTATAACAACGATTAATGGTTAGGATTTATGCTATTGAATTGAGTAAACGGCGATTTTTAATTAATAATTGATAGAGAATAATGAATAGTTGATTGACCTAAAGAGTTTTGAAACATAATAGTTTATGCTGTAAGTTACTGATTATTTGTAAGTTATATTTTTAACTATTAATTATTCTCTATCAATTATTAATTGATGCAAGACTTTTCTTGGCTGCTTCATAATTCGGTTGTAAAGATAACGCTTTTTTGAAATCCTCTATTGCCCCTGTTTTATCACCCAACGATTGTTTGCTCAAACCACGATTATACACATGAACAGGATCTGTGCTTCCCTCTTTGTCAATCACTTGATTATAATTTTCTAATGCCTTTTGAGCATTGCCCGTTGCCAAATAAGCCGTTGCCAAAAACCCCCTTGATTGGGTGGGTTTCTCGTTTTTCATGGTCAGGGACTTCTCAAAATCGGGTAAGGCTTTGGCAGGTTCATTAACATTAAAATAGGCAATTCCTCGGTTCATGTACGTTTCGCCTGTACTTGCCCCACGCTTGATGGCTTCTGAAAAATATTCGATTGCCTTCTTCGTATCACCCTTTATACCATAAGCCGTACCCAAATTTTCCCAAGGACCTGCATCGTCTTTATAGCCTAATTCTATGGCTTTTAGATTAGCAGCAATGGATTCATCCAATTTGCCTTCTTTCTCGCCTACGTACTTTCCATAGGTATAATAGGCACGATAATCGTTGGGATAAAGTTTAATAATTTGTCCAAATAAGGTACCCGTATTTTGCCAAATTTCTACTTGTTGACGAGTCAAATACAAGCAAAAAGCCGCAAAGGCAAACGCTCCCACCCAGACTACTTGCTTGAGGGATTGATTGCGTTCGGCTAATTTATCAATAACCATTGCCAAGATAAAAAATAGCCCTATATAAGGAATGTAAGTATAGCGGTCTGCCATGATGGCTGCCCCTACGGAAATGAACTGCAAAACCAGAGCAACCGTAACCGCAAAAAAGCCAATTCCGAAGAGAAATAACTTGGTTTTACGAGTAGATAGAATAGCTAATCCAATGATAATTAGAGCAAAAACTACACCAGCCGAATAAAATTTCACATTGGGTCCAGTGGATTCGTAAGGGTAAAAAGTACAGAGATTTAAGGGTAAAAAGAGGTGATAGAAATACATCAAAAAGCCATAGCCAGCATATTGAATTCGCTCCATCATTGTGAAAACTTTAAGGTTGAGAGCCGATTTTTGTTCCCCAATAATATGAATCATTCCGTGGAAATCTCCTCCACTTTGCACGCTTGTGGCAATCAAACCAAATAGTAATGAAAATACCAAGAAAGGTACTTTTTCGAGGATTGCTTTGGTGTCAATTTTACGATCTCGCCAATAATCAAACAAGAAGAAAACAATGGGCAAAACAACCGCTTGAGCTTTGGATAAACAAGATAAAACGAATAATAACAAGCTGATTATCAAATATTTAGTCTTTCGGTCAGAATCTAAATAATATAAATACGAAATACAAGAGGCAATAAAAAAGAAGCCATACAAAACGTCTTTTCGCTCAGATACCCACGTAACGGACTCTACCCGCATGGGGTGAATGGCGAACAACAAAGCCGTAAAAAATGAAGGTAATAATCGCCGTTTGGTCAGGAGCATAATGAGGGCAAAAACCATCAAAGTATTCAGCAAATGAATAATGAAATTGGTAATAATAAACGCCTTTGGGTTCTCTGAACCTGACATCGACGAATTCATCATCATCGACACAATGGTCAGCGGGTGATAATTGAGAGCAACGTGGCTTTTGAAGGCTTCGCCAACATGACCTTTGGGTTGCGTTACGAGGTAATTGTTTTCTACATACACATGATCGTCCCAATCAACAAATTGATTATCAAATCCACCCGAGAAAGCTACAAAAAGTGAGATGATTAAAACGCCCATTGCCAGCCATTTTCCGTAACTTTGGATAGAGTTTTGCTCATAAATTTTAGTGCTAATCGGTTGATTAACAGTTGGTTGAGCAATTACATTTTGTTTCTTTTGGGGTTTATTGTTTTTAGACATCTTTATGTGGGTAAGGGAAAAATTTGTACCACAGGCTTTAGCCTGTTCTGAATCCTAAACAGGCTAAAACCTGTGGTACACTTTGACATTGAAAATTTCTTCAACAATCATTCCAAAAATAAAAGGTTTTTTTCGGATATTTACCTTTATGCTAAACAATAATCCAACCCAAGTTTTCACCCTCCGCCCTTTCAGAGACGGAGATGAAGCTTCATTAGTTGCAAATGCCAATAATATTAAGATTTTCAATAACGTAAAAGATAGCTTTCCGCATCCTTATACATATGATGATGCCTTATGGTGGATTAGTATCAATAAACAATCCGACAAACCTATAACTTGCTTTGCCATTGATGTAAACGGACAAGTGATTGGAGCAATGGGAATAATTATAGGGTCAGACGTTCAGAGAGTTACGGCTGAAATAGGTTATTGGCTCGGAGAAAATTATTGGGGCAAAGGCATTGCTACCGAAGCCCTAAAACAAACATCGGATTATGTTTTCACAAACTTCCCCGACCTCGTGAGAATATGGGCAGCCGTTTTTGAACATAACAAACCTTCCATGAATATTTTGGAAAAAGCGGGTTTTGAATTGGAAGGAATTCGGAAGAAAGGGGCAATTAAAAATGGCGTGGTGATTGATGAATATGTGTATGTGAAATTTAGGGAATAATTTACTCCCGAATAATCAACGCCACACACTGAGCCGCCACCCCTTCACCACGTCCCACAAAACCGATATGTTCGGAAGTGGTTGCTTTGATAGAAAGGTCTTCTTCGGGAATGTTCATTACTTCTGCCAAACAAGTTTTCATAGTTGGAATGTGTGGATTCAATTTTGGTTCTTGCAAAATGATGGTTACATCCAAATTATTTACTTCCCAACCCGCTTCACGCACCATTTCAAGCACTTTTCTGACCAAAACCTTTGAATCAACACCTTTGTATTGAGGGTCTTTATCAGAAAAATGATAGCCGATATTTCGCATATTGGCAGCCCCCAAAAGAGCATCACATATCACATGACAGACAATATCCGCATCCGAATGCCCAACTGCTCCATGCGTATGAGGAACGATAATTCCGCCCAACCAAAAGTCTCTACCTTCTTCCAGACGATGTACGTCGTAACCTTGTCCTATTCTTAATTTCATAAACTTTTTTCAATTGCTTTCTTTATCAATTGTGGATGATTCCATGGCACAAAATGATTCATAGTATCAATCCGAATAACTTTTAAACGCTGGGCATTCACCAACATTTTCTCCGCAAAATCTGCATTCTTTGGACTCACAAACATATCCTTGCCGCCCTGTATCACAATGACGGGTTGGCGAATATTTTTCCACAAAGGTAACATCTTTTCTAATTCTGGTTTCAAATAAAGTATTTCATGATTGGAAGCACGAAAAGAAGCGGGTATCAACACTCTAATTGGCATAAAATCCATGGGGATTCTAAACCACTTTTCGTTGGGTTCGAGGTCGGGGGCAATTGAACCCGCCACAATGATAAGATTATCAATCAATTCTGGATAATCCATCGCCATTCTTGCAATCATAGGTCCGCCCAAAGAATGCCCGATAAGGATAATTTTCTTGCCCATTTGCTTATATTTCAACACAATAGGCTTTAAATATTCTGCTTGACGAACAAGAGATTCTTCGGCATAACCGTAGTCAGATTCTCCAAAACCAATTCTATCCACCGACACCATTTTTACTTTTTTCAGCAGAAAAGTATCTTTCATAAAATCCATAAAACCACTCCAAGATCCAGGCGAACCATGCACAAAAAAGGCTACGGGAAGCGTATCAGAGCCTATTTCTGCATAATTCATCATCACATCATTAACTTTTATTTGATGTTGTGTGGGTTTCATTTTATACCCCAAAAAGGCTTTGTCAATATCTTTTTGAGAGGTTTTGAAACTCATGCAAGAGGATAATATTTGCCCAATCATGAAAATGATTGCGTAGGCAATGAGGATACGTTTGGAGAATTTTAGAAGCATGGTTTGGGATGACAAATCTGAAAAATCTCTAAAAAATAAAGCCTTACAGATTATACAAATATCTGCAAGGCTTTGTTTTAGAATTGTATGGTAAATGACATTTTACAAAATGTTTTTATAAATATCATCTAAAGTTAATTTTATGTTGAAAAAAGGCAAATCAATAATGTCTGCTATTTCTGTGTAAAACGAATATTCAAAAATATTTCCATTGCGTTTGTATAGCTCAATCACGGTTTCTTCTTGCGAAACCAGCAAATAATACTGAACAGAAGACATTTTTGAGTATTCTTTCAGTTTATCGTTACGGTCAGTTTTTTCTGTGGAAGGTGATAGTACCTCTGCCACCAATACTGCTTGATACACATTATAAGCATCTTCATCGTCAATCACAGGAACTGCCATAACGTCAGGATAACGGTATTTTTTTCCTCTAAGGGTACTTAAACGTACATCTTCAATATAAACTTCAAATACTTTGTGATTTAAAAGTCTTAGCAATAATGCGTATAAACTTCCTGCTACACGGTTTGAAATTCTTGATTCTCCTGGCATTTCTATTAATTTTCCATCCACGAATTCGTGCTTTACTTCTGAGTTTCGTTCTAACTCAAAGTAATCTTCAACAGTATATATTTTCTCTTCGACTAAAAGCATAACATTAATATTTTTACTAAAATACGATTTATTTTGAAAAAATCAAAAGCACGGCAAAGATTCGGGCTGCGTAAGCCCGTGATACAAACAAAAACCCCACAGAATAACGAGTATTTGTGGGGTTTGGTTTTTAATTGGACTCAATTTTTAGGCTACTGCCATAGTTTTTTGTTTACGCATATAAAAATACAATCCTGCGAAAGCTACAATCAGAATGGCTGGGAAGACAGCTATATTATCTAAGGTTGCCTGTCCTGCGGTAAGTTCCGCCAAGTCTCCTGTTAGTCCTTTGGCAGCGGCATTTGCTTTCTCATTATCAAGCCATCCTCCAATGATTGGTTGGAAAATAGATGTTGAAAACATACCTACACCCCCCACAATTGACAAACCAAAAGCGCCTGTTTGTGGCATTTTCTCAGCAACAAAACCAAGCATAGTGGGCCAAAATAAAGCTACTCCAAAAGCAAAACATAATGCCGCTACATAAGCCATTGTACCTGTTTGCGTAGCAAAGAGTAAAATACCAGCCGTTGCTAATACTGCTGAGATTAACAAAACGCCAGTTTGTCCTAACACTCCGTAAATCGGTCCTGCAAAGTATCTACAAACCGCCATCGTGCCCGTTACCAAAGCTAAAATCAACATGGGGCTTGCACCACTTTTACTCATAATTAACCCTGTCCATTGCTGTGGACCAAATTCAGAAATAGCTGTAAGAGCCATACAACAGAAGATAAAAATGAACAATGGCGACATCATTGCTTTTAAATTATTAGCAATTGAAGTAGCACCTTCAACTTTTGGTTGAGGAAATTCTTGACCCCAAAACAGAATAAAATAAGCAATAGCTGGAATTAAAATAACCCAAATCTGTGCTTCCCAAGGTAATCCTGCATCAGTCATAAACTTTGAAATAAGACTTCCTACTACAATTCCTCCTGGAAACCACATATGAAAACGATTTAACATTTTGTTCATATCAGTTCCTGAATAGGTATCCGCAATCATTGGATTACAAGCCGCTTCTGTACAACCATTTCCTAATCCAATCAAAAGCGTAGAAATTAATAAACTACTGTAACCCGTTGCATAAATAGTCATCAAAATTCCAACAGCATGAGCAGCAAAAGCAAAAAGCATAATTTTTTTGGGTCCAACAGTATAATAAACCAGTCCACCGATAATCATGGAAATAGGAAATCCTAAAAACCACATTGAATTAATCCAACCTAACTGCTCTCCTGATAAGTTAAAATTAGTACCCAACTGTGCCAAAATACCTGCACGAATACTAAATGAAAATGCCGTTGTGATGAGAGCAAAACAACTGCCTAAAAAAAGTCGATCTTTGTTAATTGACTGAACCATAATGAATTAGGGTTTTAAAATGTGAATAATTTAACTATTTTCTTGGTTTTATTAAAATTCTTATCAAAATAATCTAACAAAAAAACAAAAAGATTTTCAGATTACGTATATGTGTTTGGTAGTATTTTTATGAAAAATTTTATGCTTTCTATTTTCTATTCCTGCTATTTTTCAACAGTAACCCCTCAATGGAATATATTTCTCTTTTCCGAAAAATACAAAATGACTACATCTATACTCAATTTTAATTATCTTTATTGTTAAAAAAATATAGATTCACCGATTCACCCAGTAGCAATTTACTCAGTAATAATTCACTAAATCATAACTCATTCAATCATAATTAAAAAATGGAAACTCTCAAATTAAACATCCAGAACCATATTGCTCACGTAACAATCAACCGTCCCGACAAAATGAATGCCCTCAATATGACGGCTTGGGAAGAAATTACGGAGATTTTTAATTATTTGGATGAAAATTCAGAGGTACGTGTCATTGTATTAGAAGGCGGTGAAAGTAAGCATTTTTGTGCAGGGATAGACCTTAGCTTGCTAATGTCCGTTTCGCAAAACCATATCAAATGCGATGGTCGGAAACGGGAGAAATTACGGAAAGATGTTCTGAAATTACAAGCCCCCATTAATGCTATTGAGAATTGTTCAAAACCCGTTTTGGCGGCTGTTCATGGCGGTTGTATTGGCGGAGGAATTGACCTGATTTGTGGCTATGATATGCGTTATTGCACAGATAATGCCTTTTTTACGATAAAAGAAATTGATATGGGCATGGTGGCAGACTTAGGAACTTTACAACGTTTACCCAAACTAATTGGCGATGGATTAGTACGTGAAATGGCATACACAGGACGTAACGTGGATGGCAAAGAAGCTGAGAAAATTGGCATCGTAAACCGTTCATTTTCCGATAAAAATACCATGATGGAAGAAGTCATGAAAATAGCCGAAACCATTGCCCAGAAATCCCCACTATCCATCCGAGGAACGAAGCATATTATCCTGCACACCCGTGACCATTCTGTGGCAGACGGACTCAGTTATATGGCAACTTGGAATGCCGCCATGCTGCTTTCTGCGGATTTGCAAGAGGCTTTTGAAGCAAAAATGACCAAACGAGAAAGTAAATTTGAAGGATAATTTTGTAGGATGCAACCATTTATAAGTTCAATACGTCTATGCTTTCAAAGCAATATTTTACATCAAACCCAACTCTTGAACTCATGAAAAAAATTATTCTTTATTTCCTCATAATGGCCTTATTATCAGGATGCTACTGGAATCAAACCAGTCGTTATGAGCCTCCAAAAACAGACGGTTATCGTGCTATTTATTTTAGTAAAGCTGATTATGAAAAAATAAGTGTTATTAGTCCGCAAGCCTTGAAGTCGCCTGGCAAAATTTATATCAAAGACAATTATTTGTTCATCAACGAACAGTCGAAGGGCGTACACGTTATCAGTAATCGTGACCCCAAAAACCCTCAAAAAATTGGTTTCATTCAAATTGCAGGTAATGTAGATATCGCTGTGCGAGGAACAACCATGTATGCCGATAATGGTAGGGATTTAGTAGTAATTGACGTTAGCGACCCTACGCAGGCCAAAGTAGTGAACCGCTTGAAAGATATTTTCGTATTGCCTACGGCAGATTTTCCTCCATTTTTTAATACTTATTTCGAATGTGTGGATAATACGAAAGGCATAATAGTAGGCTGGCAAAAAGTACCTTATGATTCAAATCTAAAATGTTTCAGATGAAAAAGCTCACACTATTCTTTGTAGGAATATTCTTATTCCAAAATTGCCAAACCAGTAGTAGCGATTCTTCTTTTACGCCTTCTTCCGTAAGCAACGGTACAGGCGGATCTTTGGCACGATTCACGCTAACTAATGGCTTTTTATATACAGTAACTAATACTGACCTTTCGGTTTTTGATGTCAATGTAGCTGAAAAACCTAATAAGTTGAAAACCCTAAATCTGGGCTTCGGGGCAGAAACAATTTTCCCGTATAAAGATGCTTTATACATCGGTACGACTACGGGAATGAAGATTTATGACAATAAAAATCCTGCTAATCCGCAGTATTTATCTACTTACTCACATATATACAGTTGCGACCCTGTGGTAGTGCAAGGTACTTATGCATATGTAACTCTCAGAAGCGGTACAGCCTGCCGAAATGGACAAAATTCTTTAGATATTATTGATGTAAGTAATCCTATGAGTCCGAAATTAGTTAAGTCAATTCAAATGCTAAATCCGCATGGCTTGGCAGTAGATGGCACCAATTTGTTCATCTGTGAAGGTTCAAATGGGTTGAAATCCTTTGATTTAACGGATCCTATAAATCCTATTCAGCGTGAGTTTATTAAGGATGTAATTTCCTACGATGTAATTCCTACTCAAAAAAGATTAATCGTAACGGGCAAAAATGGAATTTATCAATATGACTATACCGAACCTAAAAGTTTAAAATTATTAAGTAAAATTTTAATTGAATAAGGCTTACAAGTATAAAAATCTAAAAACTTTTGTGGATGTAGCAAGAAAAATGTAATTTCATACATCAACATTTTATAGTAAATCCCACAAAATTGAAATACCATTTTTATGAAAAAAAGCCACTTACAAATACTTCCCAATGTTCAAACCCCTAAATATCAACAGATTGTGGAGGAGATTGTTGGTAAGATTCAGCAAAAAATATTAAAAAGAGGCGACCAACTCCCAACTATCAATGACATTACGAGTTCCCTTGGTGTTGCCCGTATGACCGTCATTCGGGCATATGAAGAGTTGCGTGAACGGGGCATTGTGGCTTCACAACACGGAAAGGGTTATTATATTATCTCTACAGATGTGCAGGCAACAATGCACGTTTTTGTGCTTTTTGATGCCATGAATTCCTACAAAGAGGCACTTTTTTTGTCATTAAGAGAAGCTCTCGGCGAGAATGTTTCCATAGATTTATATTTTCATTATCAAAAATTAAACGTCTTCGAGAGCCTAATTGCTAACAATATTGGCAATTATCATTTTTATATCGTAATGCCTCACTTCAACGAAGACGTTTCTCCGATTCTGAGACAAATTCCCAAAGAAAAGTTATTGGTTCTGGATATTGACGTGGAACAATTGGAGGATAACTATGCCGTGCTTTATCAAGATTTTGAGCAAAAT
>JANPIG010000713.1:0-10349 GCA_031424875.1 Cytophagales bacterium | reverse complement strand
ATTTTTCTATCACATCATAAACACATACAGTACCCAGGCAGAATCCATTTTTATTGATAATAGATGCTCCTGCGTAAAATTTAAGGTGGGGTTCTCCATCCACTAAAGGATTATGTTTGAAACGGTCATCTTCAGTTGCATTTTCCACCACCATTATATTATCATCGCTCGCCATAGCGTGAGTACAGAAAGAAAGATCTCTTTTATTTTCTTTCATGTCTGTACCAACTGCAGCTTTAAACCATTGTTTGTCCTGATACATCATCGTAACAAGGGCAATAGGTGTATTACAAATTGCCGATGCCAAAAACGCAATATCATCATATTCTTTTTCAGTAATTGTATCTTCAATTCTATACGAATTAACCTCATTAAGGCGCTCGACTTCATCAAATTTTTTGAGCATATCATTTGTTTTAAATACAAATTACTTAATAATATTTCAACAATACATACTTTGGAAGTATAATTACTGAGAAAATTAAACTCGAATTATACTAATTTTAAATACTTGTTGCGTATTGGTTTCAAACGGAAGCCTTCGGTGAAAACCGTAGAACACGCACTTATATTTTAAATTTAATATTACTTGGCTTTAGCATCATAGTATAATTATAAAAAAATAGCTGATAATGACTATCAGCTATTTTTGGAATTTTCATTAAAGTATATCAAGAGAATTGCGTAAACCAAAAATATAATAATGCATATGAAATAATCATTTATGCGTTACATTTGTTGCAATCAATTCCACCTGAATAGTATATTCTACATCATCCAAACCTTTAGAATAATCCTTTGTACTATTAAATGTTTTAGTAGTATTCAAAGTCAAATTTGACAAATTAATCGTAAAGTTCCCAATCGGGTCTGAATCGTTACCTAATGAGTCTTCATCATACAAATTTACTTGTACACTTGAGTCAAACCATACCGAACGTCCACATTTCCATACATCACCACCTTGCATAGACATATAGTCGTATGTAGGGTAATAATAATTTTTACCTTCACTGTCTGCTTTAAAAGTAAAATACACTTCGTTGGCATTTCCCGCTCCATCTGATTGGGTATTTACACAAGTTACACTTTGTATTATCAAAAAATTACTTTTTCTGGGTTGATAAGCGGGCTTTAAGAAACCGTCGTCATCTCCTGACTGCGAACCTAAAATAAAAGTATAGCACTCTTGCTCATCTACACCATCTTCTTCTCCTACTCCCACCTCTACGGTTACTCCCAGCACGTCCTCACCTTCTTCTTTAGCATAAACTATTTTGCCCGCTAATTCGCCCACTACTCCCCCGTCAGCCTCAGTAGCCCAAGCATATCCACCCAAATCCGAAGGGGCATTTGTCCATAACCCAAATTGTACACCTACCAAAGCCCCTTCGTCTATACCTTCGTCAAGAACCACCGTCAGAAACTCCGATGAAGCAAGTCCTTTATTGTCGCCTACTCCTATGGCAAGCCCAATTGTTGCTGCAATTCCTATGATAAATTCTACCTCAATGTTCAATCCAATAGAGAAACTCCCCGCATCCATTCCAGTTTCATCAAGTAATTCTTTCAAGAGCTTAAATGCGCCACTATCCAATATGCTACTTACTTTTTCTTTTATTTTCAACAAGTCTGATTGGGTAATAAATGATTCTAAAAGTTGCCCCTCAGGTGATGCCATGTATTCTTGCCAAGCCCGTGAGGCTTCGAGAAAAATCTCTTTTTTCTTATTAGATACTACGTACTGACTATAATTTGGTTTTATGGATGATGATGATTTACGACTTTGTGCTATTTCCACATAAGGTGATAAATCAATTGATAATTGCTTATTCATGTTGTTTTTTGTTTAGAATAGTGATGAGTAATTTAATCTACGTAAGTATAAGAAATGGAGTAATCTGCACCATTTCGATTGGTTAATCTTAGCGTTCCAGACCCTGTTCCTGGTCTAAAATCATTGCTCTGAAGATAAGTGGCTAAATTAGGGTCGTAGCTCAAATCTTCATCCCATAGAGTAACCAATACCTCATATTCAAAATTTAGGGTTTGATTTAATGACCACGACGTTTTGCTGGTCATTTGAGTATATTCGTTAATTCCAGTTGGAAACCTTATTGGTAAACCCGCATCGCTTTGACAGATTACGTAAACCTCATCATGACCTGATTCAGAGGTTGAGTTACACAAGATTGTTGTGATTTTGATTGAATGTTTGCTCATAGTTTGATTAGTTAAATTTTTAATATAAAATTTGAAATAAAAGGCTTCCGATTTATAAAATATATACTCTGATCATACAACCTAAATGCTGTTCTGTATTAATTTGTCGAGTGATATATTTGATACCGTTTAGCAATGGGCCAAAAATAGTTTTTTTAGTGAATAGAAAATAAATAAAATCAAAAAAAACGCATTAAAACTTATTATACGTAAAATATCACAAAAAATGGAGACTGAATTTTATATTCAGTCTCCATTTTTTGTGATATTTATATTGACTTTTAAGTTATTTCTAAATTGTTCGTTTTGGCTTACAATTAGTAGCTTGCAAGATGCGAGCAATTGATAAAAAAAAGAGCCAAGTCAAAGACTCAGCCCCTTTTTCTACTTCCTCCCCTTGACTAATTTTAAAGTATTTTTTATCCTATCAGATTTGTCTGTTTTTGCTTGTAGGAATAACAATTCGTTTAGTTTTCCTTCTCGCCAAGTTTCAATCATGTCGGCATAATGAGGGCTTCCTGGGTTGCCTGATTGTCCACCAGGATATACGCCGTAGCCTTTTACGGTATTCCCTTTGCCCAATTGCACTACCATTCTCCATGATGGTCCCGTGCGTGACGTAGTAGCATTTACGATACCTGTGCCACCGCCTATATTCAAGTCATTGGTACTTAAAGCTTTTAATTTTGAACCATCTTGATCTAATAAATGGCGAATGTCTGTGGACTTTTGCTTCTCCCAAGCCCACTCTACACCCAGCGAAGACTTTCTCCAAAGTGTCAAACTATCCAATGAAGCCGTTAAGGCACGACTCGTCAATTCCTCCAAAGTTTCCACTTTATCCTTAGTCGAAACATCATCAAACCATTTAGATTTTGGGTCTTTCCGCATTAATTGAACCGTTTTGTCCATTGATGGGTATTTCATAGGAATATTTTCATCGTAGCCAAAATCATCTTTCCAAGTATATTCATGCAGATTATTCGACCATGTTTCAAAAATGGTTGGAGCAATCTCGGCAGGGTCATTTTTCTTGCTCCAAGCCTGTAAAACCTTGATGGCAGCCATTTGGCCAGGTGTTGGCGTTTTCACCAAAGCAATCATATTTGCCAAAATTCCGTCTGCTTTTATGTTATAATTATCATTCTGTAATTCTCGCAAACTATCTACTGTTGCACTCGTCATCCGTTCTAAACGCTGATTGATGCGTCTGCCACGTTCAGAAGGGGCAAATTCCCAGTTGATGTAATAAGGATAAGAGGGGTCAGTAGAAGACTGATTTGCCGAACTCAAAAATCCTCGGTATGGATTCTTGGCGTGGGGGTTGTGTGCGTGGGGAATAAAACCCTGCCAATCTGCATTTTTATCCGAACCATCCAAAATATATTTGCCTTGCTGACGGGCTTTTAGGGGGAATTTCCCATTTACCCACAAAGCAATATCGCCTTGATTACTGGCAAAAATAAAGTTTTGGGCAGGAGCAGAATAAAAACTCAAAGCCTTCACATAATCAGCATAATTTTTGGCACGATTCAACTGATAAAACGTAACCAATTCCTGCGATTTGTCGTGGGCAATCCACCGCAAAGCATGACCCGTAGGAATGTTTTTCTTGAAAGGTTTTTGATTATCCAAATACACAATCGGTCCATGATGGGTAAATAAAACTGTGTCCTGTACGTCCTTTCCGCCTTTTATTTTGAAGGTTTCGTAATGGCGTTCAATTTTTTTCCATTGGTTATCGTGCCAATATTCATTCATGTTGGCATCCTTGAATTTCACTTCGTACCAATCCACTACGTCTGCTCCCACGTTGGTAACACCCCAAGCAATATCACGATTAAAACCGCCAATCACGTTGGGTGTGCCAGGCATCGTAGCTCCATACACATTAACATCGGGACCCACCAATTGAGCCTGATACCAAATAGAAGGCAAGCTCAAGGTAAGGTGTGGGTCGTTGGCTAAAATGGGCAAACCCGTTTTAGATTTTGAACCATCAACTACCCAATTGTTCGATCCAATGCCCTTATCACGCTCCTGAGAGGCATTTAGGCTACCTCTTCCCACAAAATCTGCGGGTGCTTTTGGCAAAGGGAGGGGCGTAAAATCACGAGGTATTCCTTGTGGAATGATGGGGCTTTCTTCAAAAGGATAATTGGGAAAAAGCTCCTCGGCAACCTGTTTGCCATACTTTCTGAGGATATTAGTCATCCGTAAATCATCCGTTCCCGAAGCCAATACGAAAGACATATTTTTCAAAAACAAAGCACTTTTAATGGGTGCCCAAGGTTCTGGAGCGTAGCCTAATAATTTATATTCTACGGGATAATCACGGGGTTTTAGTTGATTAATATAAGCATTTACACCCTCCGAATATGCCTCCAATGAAACCTTCGCTTTTGGGTCTTCCATCATACCTGCCAACGAACGTTCAGCACCATAAACCGAACCCATTTTACGGTTGTAACGGTCTGATTCTAAGGCTTTTTCACCTACAATCTCCGTCAAACGACCTGCCGCATAATGCGTTTGAAATTCCATTTGCCAAAGACGGTCTTTTGCCGTAACATAGCCCTGAGCCAAGTATAAATCGTGGTCGTTATTAGCAAAAATATGGGGGATTCCAACTTCGTCATATTCAACAGTTACTTCGTCTTGCAAGCCAGGAATTTCTAAGGAACTTTCACCCGCATCACCCACGGGTTTTTCACCATTTACCCAAAAGCCCGTAAAAGGATTGAGGAAAGCACCAAAGGCAGGTGCGCCCTTGATACTGGTATTGAGGATATAGCAAAGAGCAATGGTAAAGGCAAGCGTAAAAAAAGCTTTGACAAATTTCATGGTTTTGTTTTTTAGTAATTTTTGTACCAAATTAGGATATTTTTTGATTATTTGGTGGTTTTGGTGAATAAAAAATCCTTACAAGTCTAAAACTTATAAGGATTAAAAATCTTAAAAATTCCCTCTCGGTGGCACTGGCGGTGCTGGCGGAGCTTTCGGTGGACGGGGTGGTCTGGGTGGTCTGCCCCTGCTAAACTTCTTACGCACTTCTTCGGGAATTAGTTTTTCTATGGCTTCTCCGTGCACTTCCATTTCCTTGCCTATTTCTTCCATATATTTTCCTTGCTCTTCCATCTCTTTGCCTAATTTTTCCATGGGGGCTTCTACAATTTCCATTTTGCTTTCCACTTCTTCCATCTGTTTTTCGTGGAAATTCATCTGTTTTTCTAAAGCATTATTCTGAGCTCGCAACTCCGCCAATTGCTTTTCTAATTGCTTTCTCTCTTTTGAACCTGCCTTTAAATCCTCCATTTGCAACTCAATTATTGCTTGTTTTCTGGCTGATTTGCCCAATTTTTCACCCAATTCTCCCATCTCTTTTCCATGAGCCGAAAGCGGCTCAGTTTGTGCTTGAATCTTGGTACTATACGTTTGCATTTCAGCACTTAGCTTCGTCATTTTGTCTTGATAAGGCTGCATTCTCTCCTGCAATTTCTTCATTTCTTGCTGATGATATCTCAATTTCGTACTATCCTCGGGCGATAATTTTACGGGTTTTCCATCCACAACAAAATACCCATCTTGAATGTGCATTTCGTGATTATTGACGTAGTTATGCGTTACGCCATCATCGCCTTGCACAAATGTTTGCTTCATACTTTTGGGAGGCTTCGGAGGAGTGGGTAATTTAGGAGCAATTGGGGCTACGGGTCTTTTGGGTGGAATGGGTTCTTGAGCATTGGCTTTTTCAATATTTACGTAAAAAATACTTGCCAATATTACCAAAACCACCGCAAAAAAACCTTCATAACTTCTTGTTTTTGAGGAATTTACGCCCAAAATTCTTTGTATTCTCAAAAGTAAATTTTGCTTGTTTCCTCCAAAAGCCATTGCCAAACTTTCTCGCTGTCTGAACAGTTCAATGTTGGTCAAAGCCTTTGCTAAATGGATTTTATCGCCCACCATTTCCATCGCTAAATCATCGCAACAATTCTCTCTTTCTTCTCTGATTTTGGCAGAAATATACCAAATAGCGGGATGAAAAAAGAAGACGATTTCCACTAAGGTTTGCAAGATATTCACCAAATAATCCGCCCGACGAATATGGGCTAATTCATGAGCCAAAACTGCCTCTAATTCCTTGACCGTCAAGCCTGTAGCTAATCCCATCGGCAATAAAATCACGGCTTCAAAATAACCAATCGTCATGGGAGTTTTTGCCAAAGCGGATTCAAATAAATAGACGTGCTGTGAAATTTGAGCCTTTTTAAGCAAATTCTTGAATATTTTTTCAGTAGCATCATCCAAAAAATACGTACGCTTAGATTTCAAATTTTGGACATAAATAAATCCGCCCATCAATTTCAAAGTCAGAAAAATAATGCCCAAAGCCCAGATATTTACCAATAAATCTAAATGAGAATTTAAGAAAATTTGAGCATTTTCAAACCATGAAATATCTCTATTCTGCACGATTTGAGAAGCGGTTGTTAAACTATTCAAAACCGTTAAATTGGTATTGAGTTTTTCAGTAAGATTATTGGTAACATTTGATTCAAAAATCCACGAAAAAGTAATCACCGAAGCTAAGACTTGCAAGCCCAAAGCCCCAATACCCAGCCAATATTTTACCGTTGAATGATGTTTATAAAACTGAAATAATCTACTGAAAACCAACAAGATAACCACACCTTGCCAAGCCGAATGAACCAAAGTCCAACCCAATGCCGAACTGAGATTTGAAGGAATAATGTCTAATAAATTTTTCATGTTAATATTGTTTTTTATGGAACGCAGATTACGCAGATTTTCAACCGCAGATTTCCGCAGATTTTTAAAAATATTTTAGTATTTACGGGTGGCACGGCTTCGAGTCGTGCCACCCATTATAACCTAATGTTTGGCTGCTCGGTTACGCACCCCGCCCAATCCCTAACCCCTAATTCCCTAATCCTCAATCCCTACTTATAAGTTTCTAAAAGTTTCTGAATTTCATTCAATTCCTCCTGCGAGGGCGTATTTGAGCCTAATGCTTGCATCACCAATTGCATAGCCGATCCTCGAAAAGTAGTATCTACAAACCGATTTAATAACGATTGGCGAGTGTCATTTTCGCTTACCAGAGCCTTATATACATGATAACGCCCTTCTTCGGTGCGGGCTACGAGCTTTTTCTCAAACATAATCTGCATCAATTTGAGGGTTGTTGTATAACCAATTTCTCGCTTTTGAGAAAGTGCTTCGTTCACTTCTCTGACGGTCGCTTTTCCCAGTCGCCAGAGAACTTGTAATATCTCCAATTCGGAGTCGGTAGGTTTAATTTCCATGATAAATTTCTATTACGAATTATTTCGTAACAAATATATACGAAAGTTTTCGTAAGTCAAAATTTTAATGTACATATTTTTTTCCTTGATCTATACCTAACAGGTTTTGAAAATCTGTTAGGTATAATTGTAGAGTGAGACACAAGCCACGAGATGCAAATAAACAACTCTCTTAAAATATCCCTAAAAACCTAACTTTCCTATTCCCTCTATGTGGTTAAGAAGATGATTTTTTTAAACGGAAAAGGCTGTCCGTGCTACAATTACCTTAAATTTACATTCTATTTAAAACTGACTCATCAAATGACAGCCAAAGAACTCCCTATTATCGAATTTCTGAATAAAAGTCACAACGAATTAGTGATTGATGTGAGGGCTCCCATTGAATTTCAAAAGGGACATATTGCCAATGCCATCAATGTGCCTTTGTTTGAAGATAGCGAAAGGGCAGAAATCGGGACGCTCTATAAACATCAAGGAAAAGATACTGCCGTAGAACGTGGTTTGGAGATTGTGTCGCCAAAAATGGTAAATTTTGTGAATCAAGTAAAAGTCCTTGCGAAGCATAAAAAGGTGTTTGTTTACTGTTTCAGAGGGGGTATGCGGAGTAATAGCTTTGCTTGGTTGATGAACACCGCTGGCTTGGATGCCTGTATTTTGCAGGGTGGCCACAAAGCCTATCGAAATCATATTTTAGAATTTTTTGAGCAAAAACGTAAAATCGTTTTATTAGGCGGCGGAACAGGAAGTGGCAAAACAGAGGTATTGAAAGAATTGTCTAAAATCTCTCTGCAAACCGTTGATTTAGAGGGACTTGCCCATCATAAAGGCTCAGCTTTTGGAGCTATTAATGAACCTAAACAAAATCCTCAACAGATTTTTGAGAGTGAATTATTTGAAGATTTAAGGTTTTTAAACCCTACAGAATGGCTCGTTTTAGAAGATGAATCTCAGACGATTGGCTTTAATAAAATCCCGCATGGCCTTTGGTTACAAATGCTTGAAGCTCCGATTATAAAACTGGAAATCCCTTTTGAATTGCGAGTTGAAAAATTGGTAAAAGATTATACAACGGTCAATATTAACGATTTGAAAGATTGTGTGCTGAAAATTGCTGAGAAATTAGGTCCCCTCAATACCAAACTTTGCTTGCAATATTTAGACGAAAATAATCTATCAGATGTTGCCCGCTTATCATTGATGTATTACGACAAAGCCTATAATCATGGTTATAAAAACAAGACACAACGCATTATCCCATTGCCTTCAGATACGATGGATGCAGAAGTGAATGCTCGAAAAGTTCAGGAAGTGATTATAGAGCATTGTACTGTTTAAACCACATATTAATGGTAACAATCATGCAGTAGGGTAGTAATGTGCGCTACGGGCGACCATCTCTTCAATGGTGGGTAGGGTGATTTCCGCCTAACAATACTGCTTATCCAGCTTTACGCTTAATTGCTTCTCTGTGGTTAATTAAGGTACAATAAATGGTAATTTCATAAAACTTTCCGAAAGTTTTTTTAACTTCGATAATTAATTCAAACGCTCTGACTTACATATTCATAGCATTTTTAGTGGATTGTTTTTTAACAAGTTAAAATAAATATCTATCTGGTTTTCTAACTAAGTAGTGATTTTGCTATTTTGCCTTTAAATTTGAATAATCAAATATCCACTTTTTAATATCCCTTTCCACGTAAAACCGTAAAATTTCTTTTAGTTTTTAATGTACCGTATCCTATCTTCAGTTGGTGTGCTTATCAACGATGATTAAAAAAATACGCTTTAATAGAACACACGTCATCATGGCTAATTCGGAAATAAATACTCCCAAGATACCATCACAAAACCTCTTTCCTGTAGTGGGAATTGGGGCTTCTGCAGGGGGCTTAGAGGCCTTCAAAAAGTTGATTGCTCCCATACCCGAAGATTCTGGGATGGCCTATATTTTGGTACAACATCTTCACCCTCAATATGATAGCAATTTGCCTGAAATTCTGCAAAAAGTCAGTAAAATACCAGTCATTGAAATTAGTGATAATGTGAAGGTGAGTCCTGATAATATTTATGTGATCCCTCCTAATAAAATGTTAATTGCTACAGATGGCGTATTGAAATTGAGCCCTAGAGATGCTAAAAACAGAATTAATCCGTCTATTGATGTTTTCTTTTCGTCACTTGCCGAAGTCCATCAATCTCACGCCATTGGAGTAATCTTGTCGGGTACAGGAGCGGATGGTACAACAGGACTGAAAGAAATTAAAGATAATGGAGGAATCACTTTTGCCCAAAAACCCGACTCGGCCAGCCATGCTGTCATGCCTCAAAATGCCATTAATGCAGGCATAGTGGACTTTGTGATTGAGCCCGAAAAAATTTCAGAAAAATTAGCCGAACTTAGGAAGGCATTTGTCATTACTTCTGTTGATGATTCTGCCTTGGCAAACGATAAAAGTATTGAAGATTGTTTTCAGCAAATAATGGTTTTATTGCGGATGAAAGTTGGGGTAGATTTTAATTTCTATAAACAGACTACCGTTCGTCGTCGTATCATTCGTCGTATGGTGATGCTTCAATTGGATAGTATCTCTGAATATCTTGATTATTTAAAAAAGAATAAATTAGAAATAGATGTTTTGTTTCAAGATTTACTCATACCCGTTACTTCTTTTTTTAGAGATTCTGACACATTTAATATTTTATGCGAAACCATTCTGCCCGAAATAATTGATAATAAACCCCTGGATAGTCCTTTACGGATCTGGATAGCGGGTTGTTCCACGGGGCAAG
>JANPIG010000712.1:0-2640 GCA_031424875.1 Cytophagales bacterium | reverse complement strand
ATATTCAAAAGCGGGTGAGTTTGTTTATGACCACCCATTCTTGTGGGGAAGCAAAAGAACAGGTCCAGACTTGCATCGGGAAGGGGCAAAATATCCTAATTCATGGCATTATTATCACATGAAAGAGCCTACTTCCATGTCGCCAGGTTCCATTATGCCTGCCTATCCTTGGTTGGAAGAACAGGCTTTGACTACTTCCGATACAAAAGATAAAATCAGAGCTATGAAAAAATTGGGTGTTCCTTACTCAGATTATGATGTGCGAGATGCCAACGAGATTTTGCAAAATCAAGCTCAAGAAATTACGGCATCCTTAGCAAAAGAAGGCATAAAGGTAAAATCTGACCGTGAAATTATTGCCCTGATTGCTTATTTGCAACGATTGGGGACAGATATAAAGAAGACGGAGGAATAAATAGTTGAGTTGTCCGTATGGCAATGTTCGGAAATAAACATAATGGTAAGGCATAACTTGTGATATCAAAATGTGAATAACACCACATTCATTTTTAGCATTAATCTATGAGTTGGGATATCCCCCTTTGAAGGGGGCAGGGGGATATTTCCGATATAATTTGCGCATTATTAAGATATTACAAAGAAAAAATAAGTACATACAATTTTTCAATTTAAAACTATGTTCAAACAATTCTTAGATAAAATCCCAGGAGCAGATGTCTATATGATAGGCTCATTGCTCACATTCGTACTTTTTTTTGCTCTCGTCGGTGCGTATTTATTGGTTGTGGATAAAAAACATATCAGCCAAATGAGCCAATTACCTTTAGAAGACTAATTTTTAAACGAATTCATCATGAAGTATTTTTTAAAAATATTATTATCTTTTTCCTTTTTCCTTCACTCAGGAATTGTTCAGGCCGATACTCCCGTGGGCGTTTCAAAATCCATTATTTCCGACAATGATTTGTTAATGATGTTCATCATTGGGATGTTGATTATTGTAATGTTAGTGGTGGCAATTGTATTGTTTAACATAAGCATTGCACTCAAAAAAATGCTACCCTCAAAAGTTGAGGTAGATACCGAATTTCAAAAAGCAATGGACGAGCGTACTTTTTGGCAAAAGTTGGCTGGTTTAAGACCTATGAAATACGAACAAGCCATGATGATGGAACACGCTTATGACGGAATTTTGGAAATTGATAATCCAATTCCAGGATGGTTTATGACGCTTTTTTACGGGTCAATTCTGGTATCCGCAATTTACATTTTTGCCTATCATGTGGTGGGAGACGGACAAACCATGACGACCGAATATAAAGAGCAAATGGCTGAAGGAGAAGCAATTAAGGAAGCATTCATGAAAAAATTTGCCAAATCTATCAACGAAAATAATGTTACAATTTTGAATGATTCAAAGGCAATCGAAGAAGGCAAAAAACTGTTTACTCAAAACTGTGTAGCCTGTCATGCGGCTGATGGTGGCGGAGGTGTTGGACCGAATTTAACAGATGATTTTTGGTTGCACGGTGGGAATGTAAAATCAGTTTTTCATACTATCTCTGAAGGAGTAGCTGAGAAAGGAATGATTGCCTGGAAAAAGTCTATTAATCCGCTTCAAATACAACAAATTACCAGTTACATTTTTACACTAAAAGGTACAAAACCCGCCAAACCCAAAGAACCACAAGGAGAAAAAGATGCAGTTGCGGTGAAATAAAACTAATAAAATGGCTATTGAAAATATTGATTTAGACGGTTTTAGAGATCATTTGTCGAACACCTCACAGATTGGTAAACGACTTTGGATTTATCCCAGAATAATAGTTGGAAAATTATACAAATTACGTACGGTTTTCTCTTGGGTTTTGTTGGCCTCTTTGTTTGGTTTACCCCTTATCGAGGTAGATGGCCATCCTCTTTTTCTTTTCAATGTTCTCGAACGCCATTTTATTTTTTTCGGTGTAACTTTTTTTCCACAAGATTTCTATTTAGTTGCCATCGGGTTATTAACATTTTTAGTATTTATTATCTTGTTTACGGTGGTATTTGGAAGGGTGTTTTGTGGTTGGGTTTGCCCACAGACCATATTTTTAGAGATGGTTTTTCGTAAAATAGAAAACTGGATAGAAGGAGATTATAAAGCTCAAAAACGTTTGGATGAAGCGCCGTGGACGTCCCATAAGTTTTTTAAAAAAGTATTAAAACACACGATTTTCTTTTTCATTTCATTCCTCATTGCCAATACTTTTTTGATGTACATTATCGGTAAAGAACAACTTTTCAATATCATTTTTGATAACCCTCTCAACCATTTGGGAGGTTTGGCGGCAATTCTGATTTTCACTTTTCTATTTTATGCCGTCTTTGCCCATGTTCGTGAAATTGTGTGTATTGTAGCTTGTCCTTATGGTCGTTTACAGGGGGTTTTATTGGATAAAAAGTCGATTGTAGTGGCGTATGATACTCTTAGAGGTGAACCTCGTGGAAAATTACAAAAGCATTTACCTTTAAAAATTGCTGACGATAACGTTGTAGTTCACGGAGATTGTATTGATTGTAATTTATGCGTTCAAGTCTGTCCAACGGGCATTGATATTCGCAATGGAACGCAGTTGGAATGTGTCAACTGTACAGCTTGTATTGATGCTTGTGATATGGTAATGGACAAGATCCAAA
>JANPIG010000711.1:0-39890 GCA_031424875.1 Cytophagales bacterium | reverse complement strand
TATATTGTTTTCATCGTATTTTGTAATGGAATGATTCTATTTTCAAAGAAAATCAGTAATCAAAATCTCTGGCTACAATATTGACCGAGCTTACGGCTCTTTTAAGGTCTTGGTAACATGACAATATTAGTGTAATCATTGATAAATTGTCTTAATTTTACAATGCTCAATTATAGTTTCAATCAAAACATTTATTTGAAATGCTCAAAAAAGACCGCTATAAACAATTAATAAGTTATTTTACTGACAACTTTCCCATTGCTGAAACTGAATTGGCCTATCAAAATCCGTATGAGTTGTTGGTTGCCGTGATAATGTCTGCGCAGTGTACGGACAAGCGAGTAAACATGGTTACTCCTCACCTATTCAATCGTTTTCCCGATGCCGAATCATTGGCAAAGGCTGAATTTGAGGAAGTTTTCAATTTGATTCGTTCAGTTTCATATCCCAATAATAAAGCTAAGCATTTGATTGCCATGGCTCAAAGATTGGTAAGTGAATACAATTCGGAAGTACCAAATACTATTGAGGAACTTCAAACGCTTCAAGGAGTTGGACGAAAAACTGCTAACGTTATTGTTTCAGTAATTTACAATCAACCAGCTATGGCAGTTGATACGCACGTTTTCAGGGTTTCGCATCGCTTGGGTTTAGTGCCCAAATCAGCAAAGACCCCTTTGGCAGTTGAAAGGGAATTAATTAAATATATTCCAAAAGAAAACGTAGCTGTGGCTCATCATTGGTTGATTTTGCACGGGCGCTATGTATGTGTAGCCCGTTCGCCCAAATGTGGAGAATGTGCCTTGAAAGGCTTGTGCAAGTATTATGAGGCATTGGAAAGAAAGGTTATGAAAGCACAATCTAAACAAATATGATAAAAATTTCCATGGATTAAAATCCACGGCTACAAGAGAACCGAGCCTATGGCTCTTTTGTAAGGAAATAAAACAAGAAATAATTGTAGAAAGAGCCATAGGCTCGGTTCTCTTGTAGCCATAAGTTTTAACCTATGGAAATTTTAAACAGGTTTAAAAATCGAAACAAATATGATTGAATACCTCCAACAAAATTGGCTCGAAAATCTGGGCATTCTTACTTCATTGATTTGTATTTGGCTCAATACACAACAAAACGTTTGGGGATGGTTTTGGGCAATAGTGTCCTCCGCCATTTATAGCATCATTTTTTATCAAGCTCTTCTGTTTTCGGATATGGGTTTGCAGGGTGTATTTATTCTTCTTAGTATTTATGGCTGGTTTTCGTGGAGATTTGGGAGTAAAGAAAAAACGGTTTTATTGGTTAGTAAAACTCCCCTAAAAATATCAATTGTCTGCCTTATATTTTTCATGATTTTCACTCTCATTTCGGGCTATTTATTCAGTCTATATACAAAAGCCAGTTTGCCGTATTTAGATTCTTCATTAACGGCAATAAGTTTAATTGCTACGTGGATGACGGCTCGTAAGTATCTGGAAAATTGGGTATTATGGATTTTTGCTGACGTTGTTTACGTAGGAATGTACCTATACAAGGGATTGAATGGAACAGCAGTTTTGTATGTTCTTTTGATCGTGTTGGCGGTAAAGGGTTATCGAGATTGGAAAATTTCGGTATACAGTGAACGGTAAAAGGCACACGGTTTTAGGAAAAAATTTCGTCAAAGACTGTGTATCGTTTACCGTTCACCATGTACCGTTAGAGAGACGCATATTCCTTGGCAAAATACGTCAAAATCACCTTGGCTCCTGCCCTTTTTATAGCGGTTAGGCTTTCTACCATCGTTTTAGTACCATCCAACCAACCGTTTTGGGCGGCAGCTTTTACCATGGCATATTCACCCGAAACATTATAGGCAGCTATCGGAATATGGAAGTTGTCGTTTAAGGTTTTGATAATATCTAAATATGCCAAAGCGGGTTTTACCATTAAAAAATCTGCCCCTTCTTCATAATCCAATTCAGCCTCAATTAATGCTTCACGGCTATTGGCATAATTCATTTGATAGGTTTTTTTATCCCCAAACTTTGGAGCAGAGTCCAGAGCATCACGGAAAGGACCGTAAAAAGCCGAAGCGTATTTAGCAGTATATGCCATGATATTCACGTTTACAAAACCTTCATCATCAAGCATTTCACGCAAATAGCCGATACGCCCGTCCATCATGTCCGATGGTCCAACAATGTCTGCTCCTGCACGTGCCTGTGCGAGAGCCATATTTCCTAAGATTTGCAGGGTTTCGTCATTTAGAATGTTACCGTTATCGTCCACATAACCATCGTGGCCATCTGAGGAATATGGATCCATTGCTACATCAGTCATTAGGACAATATCTGGGAATTTATTCTTGATTTGATTAATAGCTTCCAAATACAAACTCCCTTGTCTATGGCTTTCAGTCGCAAATTTATCTTTCTGGCTTTCAGGCAGTTGTGGAAAAAGTGCAATAGAACGAATGCCCAAATCCTGCACTACTGCTAGTTCTTCCAAGAGTTTATCTAGGGTATATCTAAAAATATTAGGCATTGATTTTATCTCGGTAGTGTGGTTTTTGCCATCCATTATAAACATGGGATAGATAAAATCATTGACCGAAAGAGTAGTCTCTTCTACCATTGCACGAATGGCGGACGACTGGCGATTTCTGCGAGGTCTTCTTAACATAAATTTTGCTCAAAATTATTGGGCTACAAAGGTACGGAGGAATGAGTGTTTGAAGTTTGAGGTTTAAGTAAAAAAAATGGCTCCCTATCAAATTTATAAAGTTCAATTTATTTCAACTAAAAATAATACTATTAAAATGCTTATTTAAAGTACTATATCATCAAATAATGAAATTTAACAATTTGGTAACATTAGGATAATCAAGTATTTCTACCTTTGCGGTAAAAATACCAATATGAAAAAATCCCCTTTGAAAATTAAGCAATAATTATTAGCAATCATTTTCAAAATTCTCAAATTAACAACCACGATAATGTTCGGACTCGACGCAACTCTGTTTATTCTCCTCTTTTTATGTTTATTTTTGGCCTGTGCCTTTGAATTCGTGAATGGATTTCACGACACCGCAAACGCCGTTGCCACTGTTATTTACACAAACTCCTTAAAGCCTACACAAGCGGTGGTTTGGTCTGGTTTTATCAATTTTTTGGGTTTGCTTACGGGCGGTGTGGGTGTTACCATGTCTATCATCGGATTATTACCCACCGAATTACTGATTGACTCCAACGTCTATCACGCCATGGCATTAGCATTTTCAATGTTATTAACCGCAATTGCCTGGAACTTAGGCACTTGGTACTTCGGAATCCCGGCATCATCTTCTCATACTTTAATTGGTTCAATCATTGGAATAGGCGTTGGTTATGCTCTTTTGCCTGAAAATAATAAAGGTCTTTCGACTGTAAACTGGGATAAGGCTATTGAAATTGGTCAAGCTCTTTTACTTTCACGTGTGTTTGGTTTTGCCATTGCCATTGTCTTTATGTACATTTTAAAGAAATCAATTGAGAACAAAGAAATTTTCAAAGAGCCGAAAAAAGATACGCCTCCTCCGATGTGGATTCGTGCCATTTTAGTAACTACTTGTACTTTGGTAAGTTTCTTTCACGGACGCAACGACGGGCAGAAAGGAATAGGTTTAGTAATGTTGGTTTTGATTGCATTTTTGCCAAGTTTTTTTGCCATCAACACCGACGTTGATCCCTTCAAATTGCAAAAAGAAGTAATAACTGTTCAGACGATTGTATCTAAAATTGATACGAATAAATTGTCTTCTTCGGAAAAAGAAAGTTATGCTAAAGTGATGAAAGGTGTAAATAGTTTAGAGGTAATTTTTACTAATAAATCTCTGAATGCCAAGAACTTAACAGTAGAAACTAAATTAGAGATTCGTAAAGATGTTTTGAATATTAATAAACATTCTAAAAAGTTAGTAGAAAGTGAATCAGTAACATTAAGTGCTGATGATAAAAAGGATTTGAAGAATGCTACGGCGGGTAAAAAAGCACCATTTTTTACTTTCGGAAACTCAAACAGTGGACTTTCATCTTTAACAGATTTTGCCCCTAATTGGGTTATGTGGATGATTGCTTTATCATTGGGTTTAGGCACAATGATTGGTTGGAAACGTATTGTTGTTACCGTTGGTGAGAAAATCGGGAAGCAACACCTCTCCTATGCTCAAGGTGCTTCGGCTGAGTTGGTTGCCTCCATCACGATTGGTTTAGCAACAGCTTACAAATGGCCAGTATCAACAACTCACGTATTATCTTCGGGTATTGCAGGGTCAATGGTGGCTTCAAAAGGTATCAAAAACTTGCAAGGAGGTACCGTTAAAAATATTGTAATGGCATGGGTATTGACTTTGCCTGTAACTATCTTCTTATCAGCTACTTTATTTTACCTATTCCGTACCATTTTCGGATAATTATTGAAGTTTAAACGGGTGGAAAGCTACCCGTTTAAACTTCAATAATTAGATTATAACTACCAATATAGAAAATCCATTGTTAATGAGAAATTTAAAAGGACTTACTGTTCTAATGACCGCTTGTGTCGTTAGCTCTAACGCTTTTTGTCAAAGTACAACAACTCCAACAGTAACCACAACTTTTATCGAGCCTACGAAAGAAGACAAAAAAGAATCTTCTGCCCCCAAAAAATGGTATGATAAAATATCGTTAAGAGGTTATGCCCAAATTCGTTATAACCGTCTTTTGGAAACAAATGACAAATTAAAATGCGAACAATGTGATAGATCTTGGGGCGAAAATGGTGGGTTCTTTATCCGTCGTGGGCGTTTAATTTTTTCAGGAGATATTTCAGACCGCTTGTACATTTATATTCAGCCAGATTTTGCTTCAAACGTGAGTAGTACGTTTCAACACAGCTTCCAGATTCGTGATGCTTATTTTGACTTAGCTCTTGATGCAAAGAAAGAATATCGCTTGCGTTTTGGTCAAAGTAAAATTCCTTATGGTTTCGAGAATATGCAATCATCTCAAAACCGTTTGGCTCTCGACCGTGCTGATGCAACAAACAGCCCAGTTTCAAACGAGCGTGATTTAGGAATTTTCTTTTATTATGCTCCTGCCGAAATCCGTGAACGTTTCAAATATTTGGTAAGCTCTGGTTTGAAGGGTAGTGGCGATTATGGTATGTTTGCCTTTGGTGCATATAACGGACAGACCGCTAACAGAGCTGAATTGAATAACGAACCACATATTGTTTCAAGAATTACTTATCCCTTCAAACTAAAGTCTGGACAAATTATAGAAACTGCTGTACAAGCATATACAGGTAAATATGTAATAGAAAAAACAGCTATTAAAAATAAAGCAACGGATGTTCAATACATTGACCGTAGAATAGCTGCAACGCTTGTAGTTTAGCCACAACCCTTTGGTTTTCAAGCAGAATATAACGTTGGTGAAGGTCCAGAGTTTAATCCTGCCACAATGACCACTGTAGCGAAAGACCTAAATGGAGGATATGTACAGGTAATGTACCGGCAAAAGGTTGGTGAAAATCATATCACGCCTTTTGTAAAATATCAATATTATAATGGCGGAAAAAAACACGAAATAGATGCTCGTAGGTATATTGTGAAAGATTTAGAAATAGGGGCAGAATGGCAATTAAAGGACTTTTTTGAATTGACTGCTATCTATACTATTTCTGATAGAACTTTTGAAGATGCGGCATTGCCAGTAAATACTCAGACAGGTAGTTTATTGCGTTTGCAGGCTCAGTTTAATTTTTAATGAAATTGAATGTGACTATTAGTAATTATTTGAAGCTGAAAAGTAAAAATACTCTTCCTTCTGAAAAAGGGCTCAGTTAGTAACTTATATGTACTAATTGAGCCTTTTTGCATTCCCTTCTCTATCATTCAAAAGATTTCTGACTAAATAGTTGAAAATGCGTTAAAGTTTTCTGAACTTTTCATATTAATCAACTAACACTTTTCTTGATTTTTAAAATCAACCCAAAACCACATGAACTCCACGTTCCGCTTTCCTCAGTTTTCCCATTATTTACTTACTTTTATTTTCTTATTTTTATCGTCTTGTTCCAAATTTGGAGACGTTTCTGTGTCCAGCCGGAACTTTGAAGATGAAATACAACTGGCTCAAAATCTTGTCTTTACTTTCGATAAAGACCTTGTGCGTGAAGGCGACCTCAATACGTGGGAGGCTGAACCCTATATCGAAATTTCTCCCAAAGTAGAAGGCAAATTCAAATGGACTGCCACCAACGAACTGATTTTCTCGCCAGCCGTGGGTTTTGAACCTGCCACGGAATACACGGCTACCCTCAATAAATCTATTATAAACAAAGCTGAGAAAAAATATGGTTTATCGGGCGATAAAATCACTTTTCACACGCCTTATTTGAAATTAGAAAATGTAGAAACCTACTGGACAAAATCTCGGGATGATGGGCAAGGCGTTGCCGTGTTGAAAATGAATTTCAATTATCCAGTCAATCCACAAGAAGTAGCTAAGGTATTGAAAATCAGCGATTCTGATGATAAAAAATATGATTTTCAGATGAATCAATCGGGTACGTCTGCGAGTGTAAGTATAAAGGTAAAAGGGCTATCAGATGGTAGCGGAAAATCATTGAAAGTTAATCTCGACAAAGGAATTTCAATGCCAAATTCTAAATTTGTAACACCCGACGAATTGACTTTGGAAACAGCTTTACCGGATGTTAAAACCCTCGAAATCAACGATGTACAGCATGGTTTTGAAAATAATCAAGGTTTTGTGAAAGTCATTACTAATCAGTCCATTTCAGCGGAAGATTTATCCAAAATTTATAAAATAGAAATCAATGGGTCATCTACTGAGGAGGTTGTGGAAGAGGTAGTAATAGAATATGACTCTTTGGGTAATCCCATTGAAAAACCTGCTTCAAAACCAAAGGCAAAACCTGCCACACCAACGTTGGACACCAAGGGTGAAATTACCGAAAACGGTTTCATCATCAAAGGAGATTTTAACGAAACGGATAATTACGTTCTGACGATTAATCCATCGGCAAAAGGAGTGCTTGGGGCTTCATTATCAGAGGATTATACCAAGGATTTATATTTTGGACAAATGCCCGCTGCTATTGGTTTTATCAACAAAAAGGCTTTGTATTTATCGTCAAAAGGAAATAAAAATATTGCGGTAAACATTGTGAATACACCCAAAGTAAACGTAAGAATTGCGAAAGTTTATGAAAATAACATCTTGCATTTTTTAAAGAATGGGCGTTTTCAAAACTACGATAATTATGATGAAGAAACGGGTTCTTATGGCAATACTTTCGATTATGATATTGACGAATCAGGACAATATTCAGATGTGATTGTGAACAAAACTGTTGAGACTGCCAACTTAGCGAAATCAAAAAATGTTCGGGCTTTGAATTTGTCGTTGCCCGAGCAAAATAATATCAAAGGAATCTATATTGTCAGTGTTAATTCTAACGATGAATATTATAACCGTGCGACTAAATTGGTCAGTATTTCGGACATTGGAATGATTATGAAATCGTCTGAAAATGAGACGGTTGTCTTCACTAATTCCATTAAAACTGCCGAACCGATGGGCGGCGTGGAAGTAAAATTGATTTCATCTAATAATCAGTTGATTCAGACCGTTAAAACGAATAGTAAGGGCATGGCGATTTTCAAGGATTTTAAGGATTCTAAGTTCACAACCGCCATGATTACCGCTAATACTGAAGACGATTTTAACTACCTTTTCATGGAAGGTTCGCAGGTGGAAACTTCCCGTTTTGATGTGGAAGGAAAAAGAGATAACACTTCTGGTTTTGAGGCGTTTATCTACGGCGACCGTGATATTTATCGCCCTGGTGAAACGCTGCATTTCAACACCGTTATCCGTAAACAAAACTGGGAATCAGTGGGTGAAATTCCTGTAAAAATTCGCTTGCTTTTACCCAACGGAAAGGAGTTCAAAACCTTCAAAAAGACGACTAATGCACAGGGGGCAGTGGAAATGTCAGTTCCCACCGACCGTGCGTCTATCACGGGTGTGTATGTGGTGGAAGTGTTGAATGCCAACGATGTTTCGCTGTCGTCTCGCAATATTTCTATCGAAGAATTTATGCCCGACCGTATCAAGGTGGAAGTGAAAGCGGGTAAGGAATTTTACAAAAATGGCGAAACGCTTCAAATCACGGCAACGGCACTCAATTTGTTCGGTCCGCCCGCCTCAAATCGGAACTACGAAATGGAATTGAGATTGAATAGAAAACTCTTCCAACCCAAAGATTTCAAGGGCTATGTGTTTGATATTAACGACAATACCAATTTTGAATCCATCCCTCGGCAGGGCGTAACCAACGAAAATGGTATCGCTTCCGAAGGTTTCCAAATTCCTGCTACCTATTCAGACATGGGCGTGTTGGAAGCGAAGACTTACGTTACGGTTTTTGATGAAACGGGTCGTCCCGTGAATCGCTTAAAAGCCTTGGATATTTTTACGCAACCCGTCTTTTACGGAATCGGAATGCCAGATACTTATTTGGGTACGAATGTGCCTACGCAAATCCCGTTGGTGGCTTTGAATAAGGATGGAAAACCCGTTACGGCAAAAGGAAGAGTTGAAATTGTAAGGTTTGATTACCAGACTGTTATCGAAAAAAATGCCGATAATTCGATGAAATATTCTTCTAAAAAACAAACGAAAGTAGTGTATTCTCGCACGATAAATTTTGTGAATGGAAAGGCAGATGTTTCTTACGCTCCACCCGTTTCGGGCGAGTATGAAGTACGTGTGCATAGCGAAGGGGCAAAATCTTGGACGGCTCAAAGTTTCTATGCCTACGGTTTTGGCACGACAGAAAATTCGTCTTTTGAGGTGAATAATGAAGGAAAAGTGGAGATGCAGTTTGACAAAGAAAAATATCAAGTGGGCGACAAAGCGAAGGTTCTTTTCAAAACGCCATTTGCAGGAAAACTCATCGTTACGGTGGAAAGAAATCACGTTTTGGAGCATTATGTAGTAGAAACGGATAAAAAATCGGCGGAATTGAGCTTCACGATTGGCAAGGAACATTTGCCCAATGTCTATGTATCGGCAACGTTGATTCGCCCGATGGATAGCTCAAATCTGCCACTTACGGTGGCTCATGGATACGCCCCTGTGATGGTGGAAGACCTTGATAATCAATTGCCTATCGAAATTGTAGCGGTGGAAAAATCTCGTTCAAAGATGAAACAAAAAGTTACCATCAAAACGAAAGCCAATACTGAATTGACGATTTCGGTGGTGGATGAAGGAATCCTGCAACTCAAAAATTTCAAAACGCCCGACCCTTACGCCTTCTTTTATCAAAAACAGGCTTTGGAGGTAAATAGCTACGATTTGTACCCGTTCCTGTTTCCAGAATTATCCATTTCGGGCAGTTCGTCCGTTGGTGGTGATGGCTATGATATGCAAAAAAGGGTGAATCCACTTAATAACGGGCGGGTAAACTTAGTAGCGATTTGGTCAGGAATTGTGGAAACGGGAATAGGAGGGGAGACTACTTTTGAGTTTGATATTCCCCAATTTTCGGGCGATTTACGCATCATGGCGGTGGCGTATAAAGGTGAAGCCTTTGGTTCGGCAACTAAAAATATGAAAGTTGCTGACCCGCTCGTGATTAGCACGGCGTTACCAAGATTTGCTTCGCCGAATGATGAAATTCAAGTACCTGTCAATATTACAAATACGACCAAACAGGATGCTGTTGCAACGGCAACGGTCTCATTATCAGGCGGTTTGAGCATTGTAGGTAGTAAAACCCAAACCATCAATATCCCTGCCGAGAAAGAAGGCAGAGCGTATTTTACCGTAAAAGCCTCGCCCACAACGGGCAATGCTATTATGAATGTTACGGTAAATGGCTTGAAATCAACCTTTACTGAGAAGATAGAATTGACCGTTCGACCCACTACTTCACTGATGAAAACCTCCGTTTCGGGTGTGGTCAATGGTGGTTCGGTTGGTAATGTTAGTTTGGTAAATGACTATATTCCAAGTTCGCTGAAATCTGAAATGACGGTGAGTAAATCGCCGATGGTGCAGTTTATGGACAAGTTCCAAAATCTCTTGAATTATCCTTATGGTTGCGTAGAACAAACTACTTCTACTGCCTTTCCTCAATTGTACTTTTCTGAGTTTGTGAAACAGATTCAATCGGGCAAAAAGCCGTATATGAAGGCGGGTGAAAGCCAATTAAATCCTCGGACAAATGTAGAAGCCGCCATTCATAAACTCGAAACGATGCAATTGCCAAGCGGTGGATTGTCGTATTGGCAAGGTGGCGACCGTGAGTCTTGGTGGGGTTCTGCTTACGCTACGCATTTTATGTTGGAAGCACAAAAGAATGATTTTCAAGTAAATAGCTCAACTCTGGGCAAATTAATTGAATATCTGACCAATGCCTCAAACACGAAAATTACGGATAAAGAATATTACTTTAATGGTTCTGGAAGTTATGATACCAAAGTGATTGCGGCTCGTGAAACCATTTATAGTTTGTACGTTTTGGCATTGGCGGGCAAACCTAATCGCTCGGTGATGAATTATTACAAATCTAATATTGAGTTATTGACAACCGACTCAAAATATCTTTTGGGAGCAGCATTTAGCTTAATGGGCGATTCAAAAAGTTACAATGCTTTGACTCCAAAAAATTACGGTTCAGAAATCACCGAAAAATGGTCAGGCGGAAGTTTCAGTTCACCCATTCGGAATCAGGCATTGGTCTTGAATACCTTGATTGATACCGACCCAAATAACCTACAAATTCCAACTTTGGCGAGACAATTATCTCAAAATCTGAAAGCCGAACCTTACCTAAATACCCAAGAACAAGCTTTTTCATTTTTGGCATTGGGTAAGTTGGCAAACAAGGCAAATGCCAGCACGGTAACGGCTTCCATTTCGAGCAATAATAAGGTTGTAGGCAATTTTACAGCGAATGATTTATTGATTAAAAACATTGGTAATCAGTCGGTTATCCGTACACAAGGGCGAGGAGCTTTATATTATTTTGCCCAAGCTGAAGGTTTGAGTGCAACAGGTAAATATGAGCAAATTGATAATGTTTTGAAGGTTCGGAAACAGTTTTATAGTCGTTCTGGACAACCCTTAGGAGCGGCAAAATTCAAGCAAAATCAGTTGGTAGTGGTAAAAATCACGCTTCAAAGCACCAACGGATTAGCAGTTGATAACGTAGTGGTTACGGATATGCTACCCGCAGGCGTAGAAATTGAAAACCCAAGATTAACGGCAGACCGAGATTTAGTGTGGGTAAAAGACCAAACGACGCCAGAACATTTCGACATCCGAGACGACAGAATCAACTTCTTCACGAATTTATCGGGCAAACCACAGACTTTTTATTATTTAGTAAGAGCCGTTTCAAAAGGCAAATTCCAAATGGGACCCGTGTCTGCGGATGCGATGTATCGTGGGGAGTATCGGAGTTATTCAGGTGGTGGGGTTGCGGTGGTGGAGTAGGGAAATGGAATTTTTGGCATATTTTTGTATTCCTCAATTGTAATAAATAGTATGAACCGCTCATTGATAGTTGCACAGATTTTATTTATAAATAAAGCTCTACGTTCTGATGGACAAGCATTTGAAGACTTGTTCATCAGAACAATGGAGGAGGTAAGTACGAGTTTCCAGCCAGTAAAACCACAAGGTTCGTTCGGTGATAAAAAGAATGATGGCTTTGATTCCGTCACAGGCGAGTATTATCAATGTTATGCACCAGAAGACTTTGCAAAAAATATTTCTACTGCTGTAAATAAATTGCAAAAGTCTGCTGATGGTTTAGTTGGATATTGGGATGGGATTTCAAAAATTAAAAAGATATACTTTGTTATCAACGATAATTATAAGGGGCTTTACCCTGAAATCCATCAAAAGTTAGCGGAACTACGCACCCAATATGTAGGCATAGAATTTGAGCTATTCCGCATAAAAGACCTTGAAAGAAAAGTTTTGAGTTTAGATATAGATGCTATTGAAAGAATTATTGGATTTCTTCCAAATCTTCAAAAAGAGTCGTTAGACCCATATAATTTGACAGATATTCTTAGTCATTCGATAAATTTTGAATCATATTTTACAGAAAAGGATTTACCAAATGTATTTTTGAATAACTCTCAAATCAACTTTATACAAAGTGAAGAAGAAGTTAATAAGGCAAGTAATATTTTCCAACTTGTTTGTCATTATAAATCAGAATACACACTAAAATATTATATATTGGGAAGACTCCATATTTTCGGTCTTGATACTATTTACAATCAAGAAGATTTTCAAAGTCGACTAAGGATTACTATTTTAGAAAATAAAGGTGGTTGGAGTATAAAAAATACTTTTATAATTAAAAATGAAGAGATTGAAACATACTGTTCTTTTGATAAAGGGGATTTTAAAATTATTGATAATCATGTATTTATTGTTTTTGAAACGTCATCGGCAGGTACTTTTTTCAATGGAAAGCAAACGTATAACTTTTGTTTATTCAATCTTTTTAATAATTCTTATGAAGTTCTCAAATATTTTTATGTTGCAGGAGAGTTTGTTGGAGAATATACAAACATGGAAGAAGTAAGTAAAGAGACTCAAACAACAGTATTACCATTAGTGGTAAACTTTTTAGAAAATATTGGGATTGGTAAAGAAGATGATATAGATGAAAACTCATTCCCACATCTTAAATGGATAGCAAATAATTCCACCATTTATAGTGATATACACAATAACAAAAATCAGCATTTTGACATAAAAATTTCTTTTACCCCAATAGATAAAGAAAATATTCCTCAATTGTCTGATTTTGAGAAAGATATAGATACTGATATTTCAAATACTTCAATTCGTGAAACAGATAATTATATAATTTATGGAGGATTTGCATCACCAATTATAGGAGTTGATAAATCTACAAATAACAGTTTTATGATTTTCGTTCCAGAGGGATATCCATCGGGTGGATGTTGGGGTGTAAGAAGTTTTGAAATATTATCATTAAATTAGCACATTTTAATTATTCAAGATTACCTATATAAACTTATAATAGATTTATCTAACGGTTATCTCAATATTGAAGAATCAACCCTACTTGATGATGCAGATAAATCAGTAAACCAAGAATATAATTTGAAAGAATTTTTTAAAAATATATTTAGTAATTAACGTTTTCTTTCACCACTACACCACAAACTCCAAATAATTATTCGGATTAATCAACCTCGTTTCGTGAATAAGATAATTGTTAGTAAAAGTAATCGGAAATTTTACTTTTTTATGTTCGCTCCATTTGAATTCAAAGGCATCAAACATACCAGATGATTCCTCAATATAATCAATTTCTTGCTGTTGAGTAGTTCGCCAAAAGAAGGTATTTACTTGCTTTTCGTTGTAAATGAGGTACTTTTTACGCTCGCTTACCAAGAAATTTTCCCACAATGCTCCTACGTCTGAACGTAAGGATAGAGGCTGATAATTTTTAATTAAGGCGTTGCGAATACCATTATCATAAAAATATATTTTTCTACTTTTGGCAATTTCGTTTCTCACATTTCTACTCAAAGCCCTCAAACGAAAGACCACAAAGGATTTTTCCAATAAATCAATGTATCTAATAACGGTGGCTTGGTCAATTTTCAACAACATTGCCAACTCTTGATACGATACTTCCGAACCAACCTGCAAAGCAAGTGCCTCTAATAAAGAAGCAATGACTTCTGATTTACGGACATCTTGATAGGCAAAAATATCTTTGTACAAATAACTATCGCAAATATTTCTGAGTGTTATCGCCTCGTCGCCCACATTCAGGATAACTTCGGGATACATTCCATAAATTAAACGATGTTCCATGAGGCGTTTTTCTTCCAAAATATTCGTATAATTTACCATTTCACTTACTGAAATTGGCAATAGATTATACTCAAATTTCCTACCCGTCAATGGTTCATTCACTTCATTCGACAATTCCAATGCTGATGAACCCGTTACAATAACTTTCTTATCAGGGAAATTATCAATCAATAATTTCAAGGTCAATCCAATATTCTTAACTCGTTGAGCCTCATCTATCAAGATTATTTCTGCATTACCAATGAGCGTATTTAATTGCGTGGAGGTTACCTCTGTTAAATATTTTCGTACATCAGGTTCATCGCAATTAAGCCAAAGCGTTTTTTCAGTAAATGAAGTTTGAAGAGCCTTCAATAACGTGGTTTTGCCTACTTGTCGAGGTCCAGTAAGCACTAAAACTTTGCCTTTTTTCACTCTTTCCGCTAAGATTGGAAATAATTGTCTCGGTATCATATTATCATTAAAAAAGATTGTAATCTAAAATTATTATAATAATATTAGATTACAATCTTTTTTAATGATAATTTCCTAAAAAACTTCCACCTCCGCCTCAATCATTTCCACCTTCTTCCCCATCTTTTTCTGAATAATTTTAAAGTGATGTTCGTCTTCTGGACAAATTAATGAAATGGCTTCGCCTGATGTGGTGGCTCTGCCTGTTCTGCCAATGCGATGAATATAGTCTTTGGGTGAACGGGGTAATTCATAATTTATTACGAAGGGCAAAAACTGAATATCAATCCCTCTCGAAGCTAAATCAGTTGCCACCAATACGGGCGTTTTGCCAGTTTTGAAGTTTCTAAGGGCTTCCGTTCTGGCTCCTTGGGTCTTTTTACTGTGAATGGCAAGGGCATTTATTCCATTTTTCTTCAATTTATCTACCAAATTGTCCGCCGTTCTCACGGACGACACAAAGACTAAAACCTGAGTCATATTTTGGCTTTGAATCAGCTGTCTCAACAGCGGACCTTTTCTTTCGGGACTTACTAAATAGGCGGTTTGTTTTATCAATTCCAAATTATCAACTTCTGGCTCAATTTCTATCTTTATGGGTTCGCAGAGGAGGTTTTCTTTGATGATTTCTAATTTGGTATCGAGCGTGGCAGAGAATAAAATATTTTGCCTTTTCGGAGGCATTAGTTTGAAAAGATGAGTCATTTCATCCTGAAAACCAAGGTCTAACATTTTGTCGGCTTCGTCCAGCACCAATATTTCGATTTTCCCTAAATTGACAGATTGCGTTGAAATCAAATCTAATAGTCGCCCTGGAGTTGCTACTAATATTTCAGTATCTCGCAGTTTTACCATTTGCTGGTTTAAAGGCACACCACCAAAAACGGCAAGATTCTTTACTTTTAACGGTAAATTTTCCGCAAAATTAAAGATTACTTCACTGATTTGTAGAGCTAATTCACGGGTTGGCACTAATATCAAAACCTTTAAATGGAGGCTTCTGGAGGCTTTTTTACGTTGAAATAACTCCAAAATGGGTAACACAAAACTGGCGGTTTTCCCCGAACCCGTTTGAGCAATTCCTTGAATATCTTTCCCCGCCAAAATCGCAGGAATGGCTTGTTGTTGGATAGGAAATGGATTGGGATATTGCTGTTTAGCAATGGCTTTCAATAGCGACTCCGATAAACCAAGAGATTCAAAAGACATAATTATTTTGTTAAATTTCTTACAAAAGTAATCATGATTTCGATGCGACCGTCGCTCGGTTCGATGTTCGGTTATCGTTGTTGGGAAAATTAGTCTTTCCTATTTTTAAAATCACTAAATCACTCACTCACAAATCACCAATAAACAGGTAAGTACAGGTGTATGAATCCCGTATTAATCGGTAGATTTGTAATATCATACTTTTCGAGATTTAACCATATTTAAATAGCATCATGGGAGCAATTTTTGGCGTACTTTTTCATTTTATCGGTGGTTTTGCATCGGGTAGTTTTTATATTCCTTACAAAAAGGTAAGGGGCTGGTCTTGGGAGAGTTATTGGATTACTGGGGGGGTATTTTCTTGGCTCATCGTTCCTCCAATTGCCGCTTATTTGACCATTCCAGGTTTTTCTACAATCATCGCTAATTCGTCTGGCTCTGTGATTTTTTGGACATATTTGATGGGACTTTTGTGGGGAATTGGGGGATTAACTTACGGTTTGGGGGTTCGATATTTGGGCGTTTCTTTGGGCAGTTCTATTATTTTGGGTTTGTGTTCGGTTTTTGGCTCTTTGATTCCTTCGGTTTATTATAATTTCAATCCAACGGCAGGCAAAGACACCATTCACGATTTAATGACAAATACTTGGGGACAATTAGTATTATTGGGCTTGGCAGTTTGTGTTTTGGGCATTGTGATTTGCGGTAAAGCAGGGGGTATGAAAGACAAAGATTTGAAGGGACAAGTTCAAGAAAACTCAGAATTCAATTTAGTAACGGGTTTGATTGTCTCCGTAATTTCGGGGGTTTTGAGTGCCTGTTTTAGCTTCGGAATTGAGGCTGGTTCAAGCATGGCGAAGCTTGCCAATGATGTCTGGATGGCTCAAAATGTAGGTCAAGGCGAGTTTTTATACAGAAATAATGTGATTTATGTTGTTATCCTTTGGGGTGGACTTACTACCAATTTTTTATGGTGTATGTATCTAAATTTCAAGAACAAATCTTTCGGAGATTATACCAATGAAAAAACGCCTTTACTAAAAAACTATTTATTTTCAGCCATTGCAGGAACAACGTGGTTCTTACAATTTTTCTTTTACGGAATGGGCGAAAGTAGATTGGGCAACGGAGCAAGTTCTTGGATTCTGCACATGGCATTCATCATTTTAGTCGCCAATTCATGGGGATTGGTTTTGCACGAATGGAAGGGTGTCTCGAAGAAAACCATGACAATGATTGCAGCAGGAATACTAACGATTATTTTGTCGGTTTTGATTGTAGGATATGGTAATTCGTTAAAGGCTTAATTTTGAACCGTCAAGACGCTGTGACGCAAAGAGAAAATTAAAATCCTTGCGGCATAGCGTCCTGAGGGTTTAAAAACCCTTCACAATAGCTACACATTTCCTAACCATCTCCTCAATCTCCTTGAAATTTCCTGATTCTAAAATGGCTTTGGGAAATAATTGTGAACCCATTCCTACGGCAGTTACACCAGCTGCAAACCAACCTTTTAGATTCTCTTCGTTGGGTTCAACGCCACCCGTAACCATCACTTTCGCATGAGGCATTGGGGCTTTAAGGGCTTTGATAAATGCCGTTCCAAGCACATTGGCAGGGAAAATCTTCGCAATATCAGAACCCAATTGTTGAGCTTGATACAATTCGCTTATCGTCATTACTCCAGGCATCCACGCCATACTGTGTCGTTTACAAACTTCACCAACGGCTGGATTCAAACACGGTTGAACGATAAAATCAGTATCTAAACTTACAAAATATTCAGCTTCATCAGCCGTGAAAACTGTACCAATCCCAATAGCCATATCGGGCATTTCTTGGCGAATGTATTTAACCAATTCTGCAAAAATAAGAGCAGCGCCCTCGCCACGATTAGTATATTCAAATACCTTGATTCCCCCATCATAGCACGCTTTTACGACTGCTTTGCTTACAGCTAAATCGGGATGATTGAACAAAGGCATAATAGGCACTTCGTTCAATTTGGCGTATAATTCTTCTTTTGAAAATTTCATCTGTTATTTGGTTTTTGGCTACCGGCTGTTGGCTGTTGGCTTTCAAAATGAACAATCAGTTCTTTTTATTAACAAAGAAGAAAATTATAAAAAACTCCTCAAAAATTTCGTCAAAATTACCGAAGTCTGACCGCTGAAAGCCGACCGCCTTTCTATAAAAAAGCTCTAATTCTACCCGCAATTACCTTCAATTCCTCTGACGAAGGATTCATTTTCTCTCTGGTAAAATTAATATCATTCATCGAATTCAGTGGAATCAAATGCACGTGTGCGTGAGGAACCTCCAAGCCAATCACAGACACGCCTACTCGCCTACAAGGACAAGCCTGTGCGATGGCAGGGGCGATTTTCTTGGCAAAAAGTATCAATCCTGAAAGTAAATTATCCTCCAAATCAAAGATATAATCAATCTCCTTTTTTGGAATCACGAGCGTGTGTCCGTCTGCCAAAGGGGTGATGTCTAAGAAAGCCAAGAAGTTTTCATCTTCGGCTATTTGGTGGCAAGGGATTTCGCCATTAACGATTTTTGTGAATATTGTCATGCTTTGAGGAGAAAAGGAAAAATGGAGAAAGGGAGATAGGAAGAAAAAAGTATGGAAGAAGTTGGAATTTTAGTACATTTTTTCCTTCCCCCTTTTCCTCCTATCTCCCTTCCTCCTCTACCTAAACCATTCTGAATACATTACATAATTATTTGCCGTCCTCATGAAAACTTCTGAGGCTTCGGGCGATACTATTTTCAATAATTTGGCAGGATTTCCTGCGTAAATTGAACCTGCGGGTACACGAGTGTTTTGTGTAACAATTGCCCCTGCGGCTATGATTGAGCCTGTTTCTATCACCGCTCCATCCATAATGATTGCTCCCATACCCACCAGCACTTTATCCTCAATCTCGCACCCGTGTACGATGGCATTGTGGGCAATAGAAACATAATTTCCGATAATGGTTTTGGTTTTTTGGTAAGTACAATGAATGATTGCCCCATCTTGAATATTGGTATTATTGCCGATAATAATAGAATTTACATCGCCCCGTACCACGGCATTAAACCAAACAGTACAGTTTTCACCCATCATAACATTGCCGACAATCGTAGCATTTTCCGCAAGCCAACAATTGTCTCCAAAAGTAGGCAATATTCCTTTCACTGGTTTTATTAAGGGCATTTTCTGAGTGTGAATTTTTTTTACAAATATACGATCAAGATTTCAAGTACCACAGGCTTTAGCCTGTAATTTGATTGATTTACAGGCTAAAGCCTGTGGTACTCAAATGTTCTGGCAAAGGAATATTTACGCTCAATTCATCTGCAATGGGCGTTAGTCTATTACTTGGCACCGGAATTAAGCCCGACCAAATTGGCAAACCTTGGTCTTCCTCTTCATCATTTGGCATTCCTGAACGCACCTTTGCCGAAGCCTCCACAATATCAAAGACTAAAAGCATCGTTTTATCCACTTCTTTTGATTTCATGGGGCGTAAATAATCCCAACTATTGGGAACAATTTTCTCGGTTAATTCCTTGAAAAACAAGGCTTTTGCTTCATAATCATCAATTCTTTGAGCGTTTGAAAATATCACTACCGAACGATAATTGACTGAATGATGAAAGGCAGATTTTGCCACCACCAAAGCATCCGTAAGCATCACCGAAATACAAACATGGATTCCTTTTTCAATTTCTCTCAAAAAATGACTTCCCACCGAACCATGAATATAGAGTTTGTTTTCCTTCCGAACAAAAGCCGTTGGAATACTAAATGGTTGATTATCAACTGAATAACTAATGATACAAAATAAAGCCTCATCCAAAATCGGGAATACAACGGCTTCATCATAGCTCATACGCTGATTGGCGTAACGGCTGGGTGTGGTGCGGGATGTTTTTTTTAACATTATTTCAATTCGTCTAAATGGTCAATATAAAAGGAATACTCAAAGTGGGTCATGCCGATTTTTGGGTAATATTCTCGGGCGGTGGGGGCGGCCAATAAAATCAATTTTCCGTCTGGAACGAGTTTCTTAGTTTCGGCAATTAATCTTTTGCCAATTCCTAAATGTTGAAACTTAACATCAACGCCTAAATCAGAAAGATAAGTAGCAAAAGCAAAGTCAGATAATGAACGAGATACGCCCACTAATTTTCCTTCAAAACGTGCTGTGAGCATAATATCGGCATTTTTGCACATTTTTTCTAAATGGTCAAGATTGTCAATGGGTCTCCTTTCGCCGAGAGTGCTTCTTACTAAAAGGTCTCGGAACTCAGCTACGCTTAAATTTGGTTCGGTTTGATATGTTATTTCCATGAATTTTGGAGCTTATGAGTTTAAAGTTTATAAGTCAATTAGTTTGAAAGCAGTACGTACTCATAAATTTTTAACATATAAACTTTCCACTTCTTCCCACAAATTTATACCTTTACTGGATTACATTATTCATCCACTTTTATACAATCAAGTAGTCCAGATGGAAATCCCTTTCAAAACTTTACTCGAACTCAATACAGAATCTTCCTTGCCCTTGTATGTGCAGATAGCCAATGGTATTTCTCGAAATATTCAGGCAGGAATTTTGAAGACAGGAACAAAATTATTAGGTTCTCGACAAATGGCTGATTTATTGAATGTCCATCGAAAAACGGTCATTGCAGCGTATGATGAGCTTTATTTAGAAGGTTGGATTGAAGTTTTTCCTCAAAAAGGAACATTTATTGCTCAGCATTTACCAACCGTAAAACCGATTTCTTTTTCAGATAATAAGCAAAAATTTAAGCCTAAAATTCCAAATCTGATTATTCCCCAAAACGAAATTATCATGATTCCACCCGTGATTACTCATCGTTTGGCATTCAATGACGGACTCCCCGATGTGCGGCTTGCCCCCCGTGAGGAACTGGCTCGTTTATATGCTCATTATATCAAATTTGGAGATTCCTCCATAATGCAATACACTCATCCCTACGGGCATATACGCTTTAGGGAAGTGTTTTCGCAATTTTTGAATGAAACTCGTGGCATGAATATTTCGCCCGAAAACATCCTCACGACCCGTGGCAGTCAGATGGCTTTTTATTTGATAGCAACGGCTCTTTTTCAGAAAAATGATGAAATTATTGTGGGCGAATTGAATTATCGTGCCGCCAATATGACCTTTGAAAGTTTGGGTTTGAAACTAAATATTATTCCGATTGATGAAGACGGAATTGTGGTGGATGCCATTGAAGAAATTTGTGAGAAAAAAAGAACAAGCAACGTACCAATCAAGGCAATTTACATTACTTCGCATCACTATCATCCAACAACCGTTACGCTCAAACCCGAAAGGCGAATCAAACTCTTAGCTTTGGCAGAAAAATACGGTTTCTACATCATAGAGGACGATTATGACTATGATTATCACTATGCAAACCTTCCAGTTTTGCCCTTAGCAAGTGCCGATAGACACGGATTAGTGATTTATTTAGGCTCATTTACTAAAAGAATTGCTCCCACTTTCAGAGTTGGATACATAGTGGCTAATCAAGAAATTATCAACGAATTAGCCAAACATCGCAGAATCATGGACCGACAAGGCGATACGATTTTGGAGTTAATTTTAGCGGATATGTTAGAAAACGGAACGCTGAAACGCTACACAGCCAAAGCCCTAAAAACATATCGAGAAAGAAGAGATTTTACATGTAATTTACTTAAAACGCAATTGGGCAATGCCATAAACTTCAAAATTCCAGATGGAGGTATGGCGATTTGGGCAAAATTTGATGAGAAAATTTCCTTAGAAAAACTCTCCGAAGAAGTTGGCAAAAAAGGACTTTATCTATCTAATGGCTTGGCATATCCCAACCTAAACGCTTGTAGAATGGGCTTTGCGAGTATGAATTTGAAGGAGATTGAAGAGGCGGTGGGGATTTTGAAATTTTGCACTTAAACCAAAAGGACGACGTAGCTTTGAGCGAAGGCGTCCTTAAAAATTCATTTATTTTATATCTTACACACCCTTCACATCAAACCTACCATCTCTCAAACTAAACACCTCCGCAGGATTATCTTTATTCTGAAACGTTACTTTGAAAGTGCCTGAATAAATCTTTTGAATAGGGTCAAAATTTGTGATGATAACCTCATTTTCAGCATTTTGAGCAATTGAATATTCTCCACATTTTTCACCCACACAACGCTGATATACCGAGGCATAAGGCGTAAATTCAATGGCGTTTTTAGGGAAATAGGTCATGAATTTGTACGTTCCCACGCCCTTAACTTTATCAATCATAAAACTCATGGATTCACGAGTTTCTTGATTCGTAACAGTCAATCTCAACGTTTCATCCTGATAACGTCCCCACACCACAGACACAGGTTTAAAATTAGGATTTGATTTATACCGTTGAAAAGGAGTCCAAATACTTTCATTAATCTTTACGCCAAACGTCTGTTTACCAATTTGTGTAGCATCGGGCAACTCTGTCGGCTGCACATAATCCGCTACTTCACAGCTACTTAGAGCTATGAATACAATGAAAATGGCTATTGGCTTTTTAATATTCATTTGGCTGTTAAAAATCAGACTCTAAAATTAGAAATATTCTTGAATAAATTGCACGATTTCTTGAAATTCTTATTTTTCGGGCACTTTATTTTTTACCCAAAGAAATTACTTCATTAAAAATGCCTCGTTTTGCTTGCCAATCTTGCAGAGCTTTGCCCGTTCCCGCTGCCCACGGGCGTATTTCGTGGTCTTTTTTACGTTGAAAATCAATCAGTTCTTCACTGAGTTTTATCTCGCCCGTTGCTCGTATATGATAGGCTATGATGAGTTGATTCATGCGGTGAAATTCGTATAACCCCACTAGTTCCACTATCTCGCCCTCAAGATTTAATTCTTCCTTCACTTCTCTCAAAACACCTTCTTCGGGGGTTTCGCCAGCTTCCAAAAATCCTGTGATGAGAGCAAACCAACCTTCGGGCCAAGCGGCATTTCGAGCTAAAATAATGTCTCCTTCGTGTTCTACAATGGCCGCAACTACAGGAGTTGGATTATTCCAAAAAACATATCCACATTCCTCACTTTGGTCAATACATTGTAAGCGTTCACGGTCGTCTCTGAATTTTGGTTCAAGCGGTTTGCCACATTGTGGACAGAATTTCATTTTTGGCATAAAGTTTTCGGTTAATTAATATTAAGTATTTGAGCAAACTTTGCCCCTAACTTTTGTCTCTATCAGATACAAGGTAATTTGATGAAGTTTTCGGAAGTTATCATTTGAAATAAATATTTTATTATTAAATCAGAAAACAATTTCTCCAATGGTAAGTTTATTTTCTTTACAAACAAAAATAACAACTATTGAACGCATAACTGACCTCGGTCATTAAAATATTTCGTAATTTTGTACTTTAGAATAACCACAATCTTAATGAGTAAAAGCGTATTATACTTTGAACTCTCAACACCTGTTGAAGATGAAAGACCCGTATTTTTGTCGGGAAATTTTAATCAATGGTTGCCAGATAGAGAGGAACTTAGACTCAATAAAGTCGTAGAAGTGAAATATTTATTGAAGTTTCCCGATGACATAAAATTACCCGAAACTTTTGAGTACAAATACACCAAAGGAGGCTGGAATCAAGTAGAATTGGACGAATTTGGCAATGCTACCCCAAACCGTATTGCTAAAAATAGGGGAGGAGTTTTCCACGATTTTGTCCCTCACTGGCGATTAGATGGTGAAAATCTGCCCGAAAATTTAATGCCCGAAGTTCGCCTGATTTCAGATGAATTTGAGATACCGCAATTGGACAGAAAACGAGCCGTTTATATTCTTTTACCTCATAATTACGAAAAGTCTAACAAAAATTATCCTGTCATTTATCTTCAAGATGCTCAAAATCTCTTTGGCAATGGTTCATCTTTTGGCAATTGGGAAATAGATAAACAATTGGCAATATTGTCAGCAAGAGGTCATGGCGATGTAATTATTGTAGCAATTGCTCACGGAGAAGAGCAACGTTTTCAAGAGTACTCACCCTATAATAATGAACGATTAGGCAAAGGACAAGGTAGAAAGTACGCTCAATTTTTAGCCAAAACCTTAAAACCATATATTGATAAGAATTTCAGAACTTTACCCGACCGTGAATCCACAGGTATTGGCGGTAGTTCGTTGGGCGGACTGATTAGTATTTATGCAGGATTGATGTTTCCAGAGACATTTGGGCGATTAATGGTCTTTTCACCTTCCTTATGGATTTCGCCTAATATTTATTTTGATGCCATTGATTTTCTTTCACATCTGCCTACTCGCATTTATGTGTATGCGGGCGGAAAAGAAAGCAAAGCCATGATTCCGAATGTGGAAAAATTAAAACAAACCTTTGAACGTCAGGGAGTAAAGAAAACAGTTATTAATCTCTCGCTTAATCCAGAAGGCAAACATTCAGAAGACCAATGGGGTAAAGAATTCCCAAAGGCAATTGAATGGTTGTTTTATTGAGTTTATAAATCACTGAAATACAAGAAATTATAATGAATAATTTGTGTTATTGCGGTTCAAATCTACCCTTTGAAGACTGTTGCAAACCCATCATTGAAGGCACAAAACAAGCTGAAACTGCCGAAGCCTTGATGCGTTCGAGATATTCGGCTCATGTAATTGTTGATTCTCAGTACATCATTGATAGCACCCATATTTCAACCAGAGGAATTCAATCCAAAGCTGAAATTGAGGCGTGGGCAAAAATTTGCACTTGGCAAAAATTAGAGATAATCAGCACACAAAAAGGCTTAGAAAACGAATTGGAGGGCGAAGTAGAATTCAAGGCTCATTTCATCGACATCCATAAAAATCCTCAAATCCATCACGAAAAATCTGTTTTCAAAAAGACCAATGATAAATGGTATTTTGTATCTGGAAAAGTGATTCCTGCCAAAACCAACGACTCAATTTCCACCGACCGCAACGCTCTCTGCCTATGCGGAAGTGGAAAGAAATTTAAGAAATGCTGTGGGCGATGATTTTGCCATTTATGAGTATAATCATCGTATTTCTTTGTTTATTAGGTGGTTAAACTAAACAAAAGCAAACACACTCCATGCCATCTGAACCCATTTCACGCAGAAATCTCCTCAAATCAAGTATTGCACTTGGTACAGGTCTTACGCTTCCTAACACTACAATTGCCTCACCACTTGTCAAGTCAAATTTCACATTTTGTCTTAATACCAGTACCATCATGAAGCAGAATCTTGGCTTGATGGCGGAAATTGAATTGGCGGCAAAAGCAGGCTATAACGGCATCGAAATTTGGATTCGCACGCTTGAAACATTCGTAAAAGAAGGCGGAAAGTTGAAAGACGTAAAACAAAAAGCAAAAGATTTAGGCATCGTCATTGAAGATGCCATCGGTTTTGCTCCATGGATTGTGGACGACCCCAACGAACGCCAAAAAGCCCTTGAACAAACCAAGCGTGAAATGGATATTTTGGCTCAAATTGGCTGTAAACGCATTGCAGCACCCCCTTTTGGAGCAACGCAAGGAGCAGAAATTAACCTTCGGCAAGCAGCAGCACGTTATCGGGCAGTGTGCGATTTGGGTGAAAAAATGGGGGTTTTGCCCATGCTTGAACTATGGGGATTTTCCGCAAATCTGCATTTATTTGGCGAAACACTTTTTGTTGCTGCTGAAAGTGGACACCCAAAAGCCCTGATTTTAGCAGACGTTTATCACCTCCACAAAGGCGGTTCTGAATTGAATGCTTTGAGTTTTTTGAGTGGAAATCATCTGCAAGTCTTTCACATGAACGACTATCCCGCCATTCCAAGTCGTGAAACCCTAAACGATAGTTTTAGAGTTATGCCAGGCGATGGCGTGGCACCGATGGATAAAATTCTGAAAATGCTCCACGACAAAAATACGCCCATAGTGCTTTCTCTCGAACTTTTTAATGAAGATTATTGGAAAAAAGACCCTTTGGAAGTTGCCAAAATTGGTTTGGAGAAAATGAAGTTGTCTGTTGAAAAGGCATTAATGTAAACTTATAAACATTTCATATTTTCCGAAACCAAATCCCCAAAAAATCAGTTAATTTTACAGATATTATTCTCGCCACGAATGGCTTTTGATTCTTTGGAGTCAAGCGATTCGTGGCTATTGTCGTTGTGTAAGTTTCAAGTTATTAAGTCGCTAAGTTGTTAAAACTTGCTCCTTGACAACTTAAAATTTATCAACTTAAAACTTAAAAAATGCTCGTTAAAGATTTTCTCACACTCTACCGTGAAGATGGCTTCGTGAAGACGATTGCTGAACAGATAAAATTGCCGAATGAATATCCGAGTGTGCAAATAAAGGGCATTGTGGGCAGTTTAGACGCTGTTATTGCTTCGGCGGTGCATCTTATCAATCCTTTGCAAACCCACCTATTTGTGCTTTCTGACCGTGAAGAAGCGGCATATTTCATCAATGATTTACAGAATTTAATTGGTGAAAACAATGTCCTGTCCTTTCCGATGTCCTACAAACGTGCCTATCAGTTCGAGGAGGTGGACAACGCCAATGTACTCATGCGAGCGGAGGTTTTGAACAAACTTAACAACTCTCCCGAAGGTTTGTTGTTGGTATCATATCCAGAAGCTCTTTCCGAAAAAGTTATTAATCGGCGGTCGTTGTTGAAGAATACTTTTACCATTACGGTCAATGAAAAGTTGGACACTAGTTTCTTGGGCGAAGTCTTAGCGAGTTACGATTTTGAGAAAACTGATTTCGTTTATGAGGCAGGTCAATATTCCATTCGTGGGGGAATTGTGGACGTGTTCAGTTACGCCAACGACTTGCCCTACCGCATAGATTTGTTTGGCGATGAAGTAGAAAGCATCCGAACTTTCGACCCTGAATCTCAATTGTCGGTAGAGTCCGTTTCCAGAATTAATATCATTCCAGACGTTCAAAATAAACTCGTTCAAGAAACCCGTGAATCATTTTTAAGTTTCTTTCCGAAAGATGCTCGAATTTGGTTTAAAGACGTTGAATTGACCTTAGAAGTCATTGAAAAGAGTTTCGAGAAGGTAGAGGGCAACTTTACAGAAATAATCGCTAGAAGTGGGGGAATTCAAGTTATTTCTGACCCTAACCAGTTATTCGAGACTCGGAAAGGTTTTTTGAAGTTAGTGAAAGAATTTGGTACGGTAGAATTTGGAAGAAGGTTTCATTTCAAATCAGAAAAAATCCAACTCTCTGCTAAACTCCAACCCACTTTCAACAAAGATTTCAAACGCCTTGCCGATAACCTCCGTGAAAATCAGGGCTTGCATTATACCAATATCATCACTTCCGATTCGCCCAAACAGTTGGAACGTTTGGCTACTATTTTTGATGAAATTGATAGAAATGCACGATTCCAAGCCCTCAACGTGTCTTTGCGAGAGGGTTTTGTGGACGAACAAATGAAATTAGTTTGTTATACCGATCACCAAATTTTCGATCGTTTTCATCGATTCAGAGAAAAGAATAAATATTCAAAGTCCAAAGCTTTGACCTTGAAGGAACTACGAAGTCTCCAAATTGGCGATTTCGTAACCCACGTAGATTATGGTATCGGGCGTTTTGCAGGATTAGACCGTGTGATGATAGGTGATTCTGAACAAGAAGCAATTCGCCTGATTTATAAGGACAACGACCAATTGATGGTCTCAATCCATTCCCTCCACAAGATTGCCAAGTATTCTGGGAAGGAGGGAGGTCCGCCCGTAATGTCCAAATTGGGTTCGCCCGAGTGGGATAATCGTAAATCTAAAGTAAAAAAACAGGTTAAAGACATTGCCAAAGAATTGATTTCATTATATGCCAAACGCCGCATGGCACCAGGTTTTGCTTTCTCAAAAGATACCTTCATGCAGGTGGAATTAGAATCCTCATTCTTGTACGATGACACTCCAGATCAAGCCAAATCAACAGCTGATGTGAAAGCCGACATGGAAAAACCCCACCCTATGGACAGATTAGTTTGTGGCGATGTAGGTTTTGGCAAAACAGAAGTAGCCATCAGAGCCGCCTTCAAAGCTGTGGCAGACTCTAAACAAGTAGCCATTCTTGTACCAACGACCGTTTTGGCAATGCAACATTTCCGAACTTTCAGAGACCGTTTAGAAAAATTTCCTTGTCGGGTCGAGTACATTAATCGTTTCAAATCAGATAAACAAATCAAAGAAACGCTTAAACGTGTAGCTTCTGGACAGACAGACATTCTCATTGGCACGCATAGAATTGTGAATAAAGATGTAGTATTCAAGAACTTAGGTTTGATGATTATTGATGAAGAGCAAAAATTTGGCGTAAAAGTGAAGGATCGTTTAAAGGAAATGCGAGTTAATATTGATGCCTTGACTTTAACGGCTACGCCAATTCCAAGAACACTTCATTTTTCATTAATGGGAGCAAGAGATTTGTCTATTATCGCTACTCCACCGCCTAACCGTCAGCCCGTTACCACAGAACTTCAAGTATTTAGTGAAACGCTTATTCGTGATGCAGTAAGCTATGAATTAAAACGGGGAGGACAGGTTTATTTTGTGCATAATAGGGTAGGGGAGTTGGAGTCTATTGCCAATGTTATTCTTCGCATGGTGCCTGATGCCAAGGTTGGAATTGCTCATGGCCAAATGGAAGGTGACAAACTCGAAAAAGTAATGATGAGTTTCATTGAAGGTCATTATGACGTTTTGGTTTCCACCAATATTATCGAATCAGGACTTGATATTCCCAATGCTAATACTATTTTTATCAATCATGCCAATCACTTTGGGCTATCTGATTTACACCAAATGCGGGGTAGGGTAGGGCGTTCTAATAAAAAGGCATTTTGCTATCTTTTAACACCAGCCTTGTCACTACTTACAAGTGATGCCCGCAAGCGTTTAAGTGCCTTAGAAGAATTTTCTGATTTGGGAGATGGCTTTAAAGTGGCCATGCGAGATCTGGATATTCGTGGAGCAGGAAATCTTTTGGGGGCAGAGCAAAGTGGTTTTATTAATGATTTGGGATATGAGCTATACCATAAAATTTTGGATGAAGCGGTTCAAGAATTGAAAGAGAATGAATTCAGAGAGCTATTTGAAAAACAACTTTCCCAAACAGTAGAGGTCTTGAAAGTAGATTGCCAAATAGAAACCGACTTAACTGTCTTAATTCCAGAGAAATACGTGAGTTCTATTTCAGAAAGATTATCACTTTACACACAGTTGGATGATATGAAAAACGAAGAAGAATTGACCAAATTTGAGACGATGGTCAAAGATAGATTTGGACCAATTCCACCTGAAATGCTTGATATTATTGAAATTGTTAGAGTACGATGGCTGGCGGAGGTTTTGGGAATCGAAAAAATATTGCTAAAAAACAATAATCTTAAATGCTACTTCGTTTCATCAGAGAACGAAAAGTATTATAAATCAGCGACTTTTGGCAAGATTCTTGATTATGTTAAGATGAATTCTCGGAAATGTTCGCTTAAAGAAGCCAAAGGAAAATTGATTTTGATTTTTGAAAAAATCACATCAATTGAGGAACTGAAAGGCATTTTGAAGGAAATCATTGGGAATTAAATTTTCTAATTAAACAAACTTCTCAGCTATTCCCGCCACTTTTACGCTGATTTATGTAAATTTGTAGATTATTCGCAATTTTACTTAATACCTAAAACCTGATAGTTAGTACATTATCATATTATTCACGACAATCAAATTAATTGACAAATGAAGTTGTCCCTTAAATCAATGGCGATTGTATTCGCTGGACTTGCCTTAGCCAGTTCATGTAAATCAAAGAAGCCTTCAAGCGTAAAAATGGGCAAAAACAGTACAGCTACTGGTATTGCTTACAACAAAAAAGGAGGTTTTCAGATCGATAAATCCTTCAAAGGACAACCTACGGGACCAAACTTGGTGTTTATCGAGGGTGGACGTTTTACGATGGGTGCTTTGGAAGAAGACGTTATCAATTCACGTGATAACTTGGAGAGAACGGTTTCTGTTCAGTCATTTTATATGGACGAATCAGAAATTACAAACTCTCACTATCTTGAATATTTGAATGGTATTCAGAAAGATTCATCACAAGAATTTTATGAGTCTGCTCTTCCAGATACCATGGTTTGGAAGAATGAATTGGCATTTAATGATGCTTATGTTGAACAATATCTTCGTTATCCAGGCTTCCGTATGTACCCAGTAGTGGGTGTGTCATGGACTCAGGCTTCTGATTATTGTAACTGGCGTACAGCAGCAGTAAATAACAATATTGCTATGCAAAATCAGAAGGGTGATAAGAAAGGTAAGACCAGCGGAAAGGCTAAAAAAGGTGCGGAGTCTAACAAAACTGTGACTCCTGCTTTCTCTTCTGGGGGTCGTTTGAAGATTGAATCTGGTAAGGTTCTTCCTGCCTATCGTCTTCCAACAGAAGCCGAATGGGAATATGCCGCTAAAGCTATGATAGGAACACAATACGAAGATGAAAATCAGACAAATCAAAGAATTTATCCTTGGGACGGACCTAATATGCGTGCCGCTCGTGGACGCAAAAAAGGTACAATGTTAGCTAACTTTAAGCGTGGGCGTGGTGACTATGCTGGTATTGCTGGTAAATCTAATGATGGGGCTATTGTAACAAACGAAGTGTATGCTTATCCTGCCAATGATTTCGGTTTATATCAAATGGCCGGTAATGTAAACGAGTGGGTTTACGACCTGTATCGTCCTTTATCTTATGAAGACTTTAGTGATTTGAATCCTATTCGTAGAAGTGATTATTTGGACAAAGAAAAGAACTACGATAAGAAAAATAACAACTCCTTAGTTGATAATCATTCACGAGTCTATAAAGGAGGTTCTTGGGCAGATGTAGCTTATTGGTTAGCTCCAGGAACACGGCGTTTTATTGACCAAGATTCTGCAACTTCAACAATCGGTTTCCGTTGTGCGATGATTAGAGCTGGTACTAATAAATAGTATATAAAATATAACAAAAAAGGGATTTTGAATAATATTCAAAATCCCTTTTTTGTTATATTCTGTTGTTGCCATTGCTATAATTGAAACATTCATTACCCCTGCATCATTAAGTGCTAATACACAGGATTCAAGCGTTGAACCTGTTGTTAACGTATCATCAATAACTACAATTTTTTTATCTTTTAAACCTTCAAAGTTTTCTACATAAAATACATCTTGCATATTTTTATAACGTTCTAATCTTGATTTAGCCACTTGAGACTCTGTTTCAATTCCTCTTTTTAATACATCATTCCTCCATTCAATTCTCAAGCTCTCTGCCAAGCCTTTTGCTAAGGAATCTGATTGATTATATCCTCGAACGATTAGTCGTTTTTTGTGTAGTGGTACTGGCAAAATCAAGTCAAATTGTTCTGAAAAGCCTTCTTCTCTTAACTCAAAACCATACATTCTTCCTAACATTTCTCCCAATTCTTGATTGTCTTTGTATTTGATTTCATGCATAATTTTCTGAACTTTTCCCCCTTTTACAAACTTCAAATAGGCGAGTGAATATTTTAGATTTACTTTTCCAGCAAATTTATTGATTAGTTTGCGGTTTGGTTCAATATGTGAGTTCGTCTTGGGTAAATCGAACCTACAATCTGTACAAAGGTGTTCCTCGTTGAGTTGCAATGGTTGCTGACATCCTGCACATATACGTGGGAAAATCAGGTCAATAAATGATTGAATCATTTGTTTATTTGATGTTTAAATTTTGAAACTATGTATTATGTTTCAAAGAAATTTAGTGGTTTGAAATGTAATATTTTCAAGAATAATATCTTTACTTATTTTTTTACTAACTTTTTAGTTTATTAGTTTTCAGAAATTATATCTGATAATTTTTGTTGTGTTTATAATGAAAAGAACCATAATCCAAGAGAATGATTAACTTTGTATGGTAAGTTAAAATTAGTAGAAATTTGCCTTTATTTTATTAACAAAAATCAATCACTTATAGATGAGTATAGTTACTGAATTTAATGATTATCGAAGTACCATGAACGAAAAAATCATGGCAGCTGACAACAAAGTTATTAAAAGAATTTTTAATCTCGACACTAACACTTATGCCGATGGAGCTTTGTCTGAAAAGACTAAAGAGATGATGGGCTTGGCGTGTTCAATGGTTTTGCGTTGCGACGATTGTGTAAAATATCACTTAGGAAAATGCCATGAATTGGACGTAAAATCAGAGGAAATTCAAGAGATTTTTTCAGTCGCAACTTTAATAGGAGGGACAATTGTCATTCCACATCTTCGCCGTGCCACTGAGTATTGGGAGGCTTTAATTAATGAGTGATGGAATGATTGATAAATTATGAAAAATAACCTACTATTCTCTACTCTATCATTCTATCAGATTACGCACCCCGTTCATCATTATATCATTGAAAAAAAATGGAAAATTTAGCCCAAGAATGGGAATTGTTATTAGATAAATTAGAAGAATCTTTGGGCAAACGTCCATCCGATTTAAACGCTGTCTTGTTTCTTATGGGTGTTCAAGAATTGGGTAAAGGGCATCAGTTTTTTACGAAAGAACAAAAGCAAGACCTAATGCACATCGCCATCTGCAAGGCTTTGAGCTATAGTGGTATTTATGAACTTGAAGGTTTGGACCAAGATGGCTGGCCTCATTGGAAATTGGTCAATCAATTACCTTTCGTAAATGTTATTGAACAAGAGAAAATCATGAAAACTCATGTGATTGAGTATTTTGAAAAGGAAGTATTTGTTTAAAAAGTCCTAACTCTTAAAACAGATTTTGAAATGAAAATAATCACTTACAATGTTAATGGCATTCGTTCTGCTATGTCCAAGGGTTTTGTAGAATGGTTGAAAAGCACCGATGCCGATATGATTTGTTTGCAGGAAGTCAAAGCTGAAGAACATCAAATAGAAAAAACTCTTTTTGTACAATTAGGTTATGAAATTTATTGGCATTCTGCTGAAAAAAAAGGGTATAGTGGCGTGGCTATTTTGACTAAACATACGCCTAAAAATGTTGACTATGGATGTGGATTACCTATTTATGATCGAGAAGGCAGGGTTTTACGTACTGATTTTGAGGATTTTTCGTTAATGTCTGTGTATATGCCTTCGGGTTCGAGTGGGGAAGAGCGTCAGGGTTTCAAAATTCAGTGGCTGATTGATTTTAATGAGTACGTTCACGAACTCAAAAAGACGATTCCTAATCTTATAATTTCGGGCGATTACAATATTTGTCATCAACCGATTGATATTCATAACCCTAAATCCAATGCAAACAGTTCAGGTTTTTTGCCCGAAGAGAGAGATTGGGTTGGACAGTTTTTAGGAAATGGTTTTATTGATACTTTTCGCCATTTTAACCAAGAACCGCATCATTATTCTTGGTGGAGCTATCGGGCAGGAGCAAGAGATAAAAATTTGGGTTGGCGTATTGATTATCATTTGGCAACTGAACCTATGCGTGAGCGATTAGTTCGTTCAGTGATTTTACCCGAAGCCAAACATTCAGATCATTGTCCTGTATTGTTGGAAATTAACTAATTTTTAGCCGCCCAGTCACTTAGACACTACTTTTTTGATTAAAACCTTTGAGTCTTAGTGCCTTGTTGGCAAAATCAACGTATTTATCTGTAAATGAATATTTTGGAATTGAATTTGCAATATATATTCTAACAAAATTATATTATCATGACAACTTCACCCATTGCTTCGCTCTTGATGCGTATTGAGGAATATAAGCGTAAATATTACCTCAATAGGCTTATTAAAGGCTCTATTTTTTCGGCGGCGGTTATTCTGTCCGCCTTTTTGGTTTTTAATACCCTCGAATATTTTGGGCATTTTGGTACTACTTTCCGAACGATTCTTTTCTTTTCCTTTCTCGGAGCATTCATAGCATCCCTCATTTTCTGGGTAGTGAAACCGTTGATGTTTCTTTATGGTGAACAAAAACCACTTTCCAACGAATTGGCTGCCGACCAAATTGGCAAATATTTTCCAGAAGTAGGGGACAAGTTGGTCAATACGCTTCAATTAACCAAAACGCTTGACAATTTTCAAAATGAATTGCTTTTGGCTTCTATCAAACAAAAATCTCAACAATTAGGCTATTTGAAGTTTGCTGATGCTATCAAAATTAACGACAACCGTAAATACCTCAAATTTGCGGCACTTCCTGCGGGAGCAATTATTTTGATTTTGATGTTATACCCAGCCTTCTTTTCAAAAAGTACCGAACGCATTGTAAACTTCAAAAACGAATATCAAGAGGAAGCACCTTTTTCTTTCGTTTTAGATAATAAAAAAATGCAAGCTTTTAAGAATGAGGACTTTACAGTTAATTTAACCCTTCAAGGAAATACTATTCCTGAATCCGTTTACTTAGTTTTCAACGACCGTAAATTGAAAATGGAGACCTTGGATAAGAAACATTATACCTACACATTCTCCAAAGTTCAGCAAGATTTTGATTTCAAATTTCAAGCGGCAGGCTTTAATTCTGGCGAACACGAAGTGGAAGTGGTGAATCGACCAAGTTTGGTATTCTTTGATGTCAATATAAATTATCCTTCTTATTTGAACAAACCAAATGAATCCATGAAAAACATGGGTAATTTGACCGTTCCCGAAGGTACAGCCATCGAATGGGATTTTAATGTTACTGATACAGATTCAATTGTGATGGTTTTTGAGGGTGATAAAAGTCGCATGATTGCGAAAAAGAATCTTTTGGGCGGTGGATTCAATGCTACACGTCGGGTACGTGCGTCGGGTACATATAAGGTTTATTTAAAAAATCAGTACGCCTCAAATGCCGAGGGAATCAGTTTTTTCCTAAATGTTATTCCTGATAAACATCCTCAATTAAGTTTAGAACAATACAAAGATTCTACCTTGTATAATTTTATGGTTTTGGGTGGAAATATTGCCGATGATTACGGAATTAGTAAATTGGCGCTTTTCTATAAAGTTCTCAGAGAAGGTAAGCCATCGACTACTAATTATGCTTCTATTAATTTACCTATTAATACATCTCAAACTATCCAAAGTTTTTATAAACAATGGAATTTGGATAGTTTAAAATTAAGTCCTGCCGATAAAATTGAATATTTTGTTCAGGTTTGGGATAATGATGGTGTAAATGGTGCAAAATCAACCCGCTCTCAAATTATGAATTATGCTATTCCTGACAAACGCTCTATTGACAAAGAAATTGATAATTCGATTGATAAAACTGAAGCCCAATTAGAAAAGACCTTAGAAAAAGCCCAAAAGCTTCGCAAAGAAATTGCTGCTTTGGAAAATCGTTTGAAAAATAAAAAGGAACTTGATTTTCAGGATAAAAAGTTAGCCGAAGAACTCATCAAAAAGAAAGAAGAATTGATGAATGAAATCAAGCAATTGCAAGAACAGAATCAAAATTTGAATGATAAACAGCAACGTTTCAACGAACAAAAACCTGAAAATCAGCAAAAAATGGATGCTTTGCAAAAAATGATGCAAGATTTGATGGATCCCGAAGCCCAAAAAATGTATGAGGAATTAAAAAAGATGCTTGAACAAAATCCAGAAGATAACAAAATGCTCGAACAAATGGAGCGGATGAAGAACAAGGAGCGAAATATGGAAAAGGAGTTGGAACGCATGAAAGACTTATTCAAAAAACTTCAACTCGACCAAAAACTGGATAAAACCATAAAAGACCTTGAAAAACAAGCTGAGAAACAAGAGCAATTAGCAGAAAAGAACGAACAGACTGAAAAGAAACTTGATAATTCGGCTGAGAAAAAGAATGATACTGAAGCTAATAAAAAGGAGCAAGAAAAATTATCCAAGGAATTTGAAGATACTAAAAAAGATCTAAAAGAAGCCGAAAAAATGAGCGAAGAGATGAAGAACGAAGAGAAGATGGATATGGATAAACCTGGGCAAGAGGAAATCTCACAAGATCAGAAAGAATCAAAAGATAAAATGGATAAAGGTGATAATAAATCAGCTGCTGAAAAGCAGAAGAAAGCTGCCAGAAAGATGCGTAATTTAGCTCAGAAACTTGCTCAAGCAAAACAACAGCAAGAAATGAAGCAAAATGAGGAAAATATGGATGATTTGAGGGATATTTTAGATAACCTTGTAACGCTTTCTTTTGACCAAGAACGATTAATGAAAGATTTTAGAGGTTTAAATCCCTCTGATCCTCAATTTGTGAAATTATCACAAGATCAACTTAAATTACAAGATGATGCCAAGGTGATTGAAGATAGTTTATATGCCTTGTCTAAGCGAGTTTTGCAAATTGAAACCTTTGTGAATCGTGAAATGGGTAATATGAAAAGTTATATGGGAGATGCTGTAAAGCTAATAAAAGATAGGAAATTAGCCATGACAACCTCAAAACAACAATTTGCGATGACATCAATGAATAATTTAGCACTTTTATTATCGGATGTTTTAAAGCAAATGCAACAAAATCAACAAATGATGGCTGGTTCGGGAAGTGGTAAAGGAAAAAGTAAAGGCAAGCAAAAAAGTATGGGAGAGGCTCAAAAAGAATTGAATGAGCAAATGGGTAAATCTATGCAAAAAGGATCGAAAGGGCAGGGGGGAATATCCGAAGAGTTAGCTAAAATGGCAAATGAACAAGCACGCCTACGAAAGATGCTTCAAGGATTTTTGGACAGTAGTAAGGGAACAGAAAAAGGACGTAAATTGGGTGATGAGATAAAGGATATGATGAAGAAAATGGAAGAAACAGAAACTGATTTAGTTAATAAACGTATGAATCCAGAATTGATGAAACGTCAGCAAGAATTATTGACTCGTTTATTAGAATCTGAAAAAGCCATGCAGGAACAAGAAGAAGACCAAAAGCGTAAAGCCGAAACCGCTAGGCAACTTTTTGAACGTAAAACACCACCTCAATTTCAGCAATACGTGAAAGACAAACAAAACCAAACGGAATTATTAAGAACTGTTCCTCCAAATCTCAATCCATATTACAAACGTCAAGTGGATAATTATTTTAAACAGATAAAATAGTTATTGGTGTATTGGTTATTGGTAACGGTTAGATTTTTACAATAATTAGAAATAAAAATGCTTTCAGATTAATTTTTGAAAGCATTTTTTGTTTCTGAGATAGGCACTAATAACCAGTACACCGATTATTCATAAACTAACAAAAGTACACCAACAGTTAAATTCCTTTAATAACCTTAATCTCAACTCTTCTATTAATTTCACGCTCTTTTTCGTTGTTTGAGCGAGTCAAAGGCTTTGAATTACCCAAACCTCTGGTTTGTATTCTTCGGCTTTCTATTCCCTTATTTATGAGGTATTTTTTGCATGAATTTACTCGGTCGAGGGATAGTTTAATGTTTTCATTATAATCTCCTGTGATGTCCGTATGACCTTCTAATAAAATCTCAACTGTTTGGTACTTTTTCAATTGACGAACTAATTTATCCAATTCTGAATATGATTCTGGCAATAAATCTGACTCTCCCAATTTAAAAATTACATTCTTCAATCTAATGGTTTCATCTTTAGCAGTATTTACAGTTATTAATTCGTCTTTTTCTTCTTCTGTTAGTTTCTCTTCTTTTTTTATAAAATGATTACATCCAGCTAAATCCGTTAATATTCCATTTTGTAAAGTGTCTATTTTCATTAAACTGAAAGCATCATTTTTCTTTGCTGAATAATTTGAAATACCATCTCTTCTTAATAATAAAGTCATTAAATTGCCTAACTCATTATAAAATTCAGAAAAATCATTAGTTGGATTAATTTCTGTTTTAGAATACAGTTTTTCTTTTTTCAATACTTTTGGATTTTCTCCTAATGACACATACCATACATTATCTCCTCTATTTTCTTTAATTACAATTTCATCTTTTTGATTTATATAAAAGTTACACCCCTTCTGACAATTAGTTTTATCCCAATCTTTAACTTTCAGATTATCTGTCCATAGAACATCTACATCGGCTTTTCTAATATCAATACGAGCCAAATTTTCAAACGTGGTTGTCATAAAATATAATTTACCTCTTGAATCAACTGCCCCAGAAATCCAACCACCGTCCGAATGTGAAGGCAAATTCCATTTGGAAAAATTTCCTTGCCGACTTTTAGGATTGTACTCATATACGGTTGTACGAGCCATTTCATCAGCTTTTACCGAATACAATTTATTATTTGTTCCTTTAATCAAAGCATTACATCTAAAAGGAAAAGCAGTTCCAATATTTTTCACAGTTTTTTCTTTTGATTCAATTTTTTCAATTTCAAAAAGATTTCCAATTATAGAAACACTGTACAGTTTATTATCGCAATTATTAGGAATACCTGTATTCTCATACCTATCCCCATATTGGCGGAGATTATCTCTTTGTTGCGCATTTCCTTTTTCTGAAACACTTAATAAAAGAGCTACCATGAATAGTTTAATTATTGGCGAATTTTCTACTTTCTCTGTTTTCATATTTTGGTCAATTTATTCTACTAAATTAATGGTTTTACTTGGTATCTATTTGTGTTGTATCTTTGTATCGTCAATTGTTCATCTTTCAATAACCATACCTTATGATAGTTTTTTTTAACGAAGATATTGATTTTAAATTTCAAGGCAAGAATAAATTTAAGTCTTGGTTAAAAAAAGTAGCTGATAAAGAGGGGTTTAGCATTAATAATCTAAACTATATATTTTGTTCAGATGAATATCTCCATAAAATCAATCTTGAATATTTAAATCATGATACTTACACTGACATTATTACATTTGATAATTCAGAAGTTGAATCTATTATTGAAGGGGATATATTTATTAGTATAGATCGTATTCGAGAGAACTCTCAGACCTTGAATACTGTTTTTGATGAAGAAGTTAAAAGAGTTATTGTTCATGGCTTGCTTCATCTTTGTGGATATGATGATCATACACCAACAGATAAAGCTGAAATGAGAAAATTAGAAAGTCATTATATTTTAGTTTTTGATATATAATAATTGTTAATTTTTATACTAATCACTCCACGTGGAACATTTGACTAAAAAGTATCAATATCACTACTTAAAATAGAGATTTAAAACTATGAATTCAATCAAACACTCCACGTGGAACACTTGATAAAAAGTTACGATTATAAATGTTAAATCAATCACTACTGAACAACAAAAAATAAAGAAAAAATTATCAGTAGTGTAAAGGAGATTATTAAAAGGGAATGATATGAGACTAGATAATTTTAAAAACAATCAAATATTAAAACTTATATTTTTAAGTAATACTAATTTGAAGAAATATTTAAAACACCGTTTTGTAAAGAGTATTACATGAGAAATTTATTATAGCGAAAAGGAGATAAATTACATATTTATTGCAAGTCTATTTGCTTAATAATATAAAAGAAATGAAATTAAGTTGGGATTTTTTGAATTTATAGCCAATGTGAAGAAAGAATAAGGAGACAAAAACCAATTTATTTATTATATCAAAATTGATATAGAGAAAAGAATAAAAATATTGACCTGTAATGAATATTAAAGAAGATAAAGGCTAGGGTGGATAAAGTAGAGGATATGATGAATACTTATAATTATGATGTAGTGTTTCTAAAAATTTATAATAGAGTTAATTATCATTAAAAATATGTATAAAGAATATGATGTAGTAGTAGTAGGAGCGGGACACGCAGGTTGTGAAGCCGCACACGCAGCAGCAACAATGGGTTCAAAGGTTTTATTGATAACAATGAATATGAACACTATTGCTCAAATGTCGTGTAATCCTGCCATGGGAGGGGTAGCTAAGGGGCAGATAGTCCGTGAAATAGATGCACTAGGAGGAATGTCTGGAATTATTTCTGATATGACCATGATTCAATTTAGAATGTTAAATCGTTCAAAAGGTCCTGCTATGTGGTCGCCGAGATGCCAATCGGATAGAATGAAATTTGCAGAAGAATGGCGTTCGGCATTAGAAAAAAATACAAATGTGGATTTTTGGCAAGATATGGTATCGGGGCTATTAGTGGAGGGTAATAAAGTAATAGGAGTGAAGACTCAAATGGGGATTGAGTTTAAAGCTAAATCGATAGTTTTAACAAATGGTACTTTCTTAAATGGCTTAATACACATTGGCGAAAAAAACTTTGGCGGCGGCAGAACCTCAGAAGCTCGCTCAACAGGAATTACAGAACAATTAGTAAGCCTTGGTTTTGAAGCTGGTCGTATGAAAAC